>DASSZK010000104.1:0-5543 GCA_035702845.1 Acidimicrobiales bacterium | reverse complement strand
TAGCTGTCGTAGCGCTCTGCTATGTCGAGCTGCGTCGTGTCCCCGACGAAAGCAATACGGGTATGCCCGTGGTCGATCAGGTGTTCGATCGCCTCGCGCACCCCGACGTAGTTGTCGGGCTTGACGACCGGGCACGGGAATGACGCTTCCTCGTGGCTGATCATCACTACCGGTTTGCCTGCTGCTCGCAGCTCGGCCAGTTGGCCGGGTGGCACGGAGTTGATGACGACGACGTAGCCGGCGACCTTGTCGAGCGCGACCTGGGGCACTTTCCCGGGGCCCGTCCGGTAGGGGTCCACCCATGCAGCGTTCTGTGTCTGCACCGCCAGCGTCTTGCCGCCCATGTCGTGGACTGCCTCGGCTACCGCCGCTATCAACCTGCCGAAGTAGGTCCCCGCCAACAGGGAAGACAGAACTCCGATCGTTCGCCCTTCCAGTGGCTGGGTTGCCGGCTCCGCATCCTTGGTTACCGGTGTCACGATTACCTATCGTCGCGCGGAGAGTGGGCGTGAAGCTAGAGTGAGTAAAAAAAGTTTCCGAAAATACCCTTTGTACTGGGATGGTGAAATTGCGGAACTTCCGCCAGTTCCCAGGCCCGTCCACTTTGCGTGTTTTGACGACGGCGTGGCTACGAGGGCCCGCTCCGGACAAGCGTCTGCCCCACCTTGGTGGCGCCCGGCTACGGGAGGCTTTCTCGGCTCTGGAGCGCTGCGCTTACCAGGCGCGCGTAGAGCAGCTGCCCGCGTGGGCCCGGATGGACCCCGTCGGCCCAGAACACGCCGGGGCGCGAGGAGGCGTCGTACCAGTCGACGACCCTCACCCCCGGAACGGCCTGCATCGGCGCAATGGACGCGTTGGTCTCCGCTTGCCATGGCCGAGGCACCCTCACGTTCACAAACACGATGACCGGGACTCCCGCCGCCAATGAACGCAACTGTGATGCGTCGGCGGGGCTGAGCGGCCCGTTTGTCCCGAGGTCTATGACGAGCCCTTTGAGGCCCCGCAGGTCCCCGGCTTGTTTGTACTGGGCAAGACGAGCTATTCCTTGTGCCACTTGGCGCCCCACCGAGGCATCGATTGTGATGTCGCCGTGCATGTCAGCTTCCAGCGCCGGGGCGGCCGCGAGGAGCACGGAGTCACCTATTGCAAGGTATGGGTGCGCCAGGCGGGCTGGAGATCCAGCAGTAGACGGTGGTGTAGGCGGTCGAGCGGCGGTGGGTGGCGCAGTAGCCGGTAGAGCGGTCGGGCGTGCAGCTGGTCGAGCGGTGGCCCGGCTGCGGGCCGGCCTTGGTGCAGTCGTCCGTGCTTGCCTTGGTGCAGTCGTCAGGGGCGCTGTGCTGGTCGCTCGACGCAGCACAGAGGTGCTCGTCGGAGTGCCGGCCGGAGCTCGCTCGGTGCCTGTCCGCGAGATCCCGGCGGCACCCGGAGCGGCGGCGGCCGCGCCGGCGACTGGCACCAGGCGCGCACGGGCGGCGGCCGTCGACCCCGCAGCGAGCAGCCGGGGCATCGGAGCCGCTGCGGTCAGGCCCAGCAGGGCCAGGGCCCCCACGACGCATAGCCCCGCGCTCGCCATGGCGGCAGTCTTCGGCGCTGAGCGCAGGCCGCGCAGGACCGATTGCACCTGGCCGGTGCGGAAAGGTTGCTCGATGAAGCGGTAGGACAGCTCTGTCGCAGCGAGCATCAGAACGAGACGAAGGGCGAGGACCTCGGGGCCTGGTAGAGCGACGTCTATCCCCGGACGCGTCAGGCAGATGATCGGCCAATGCCACAAGTACAACGAGTAAGAGCGGGCTCCGACGTAACGCAACGGCGCTGCGCCGAGGACGCGCTCCAGCGGTCCAGGGTGGACGGAGGTCACCACGACTACCCCGGTGAGGGCGCTGGCGAGGAAAATGCCGCCCCTGTAAGCAAAGCCGCTCGACGTGGTGACCGTCGCCGTGCACGCCAACAAACCGAGCAGTGCTGCACCCCCAGTACGTGCCCGGCGCCTGGAAGCCCTTATCCCAGAGGCCGGGCGTCCGTGGCGCGTGGCGCAGCAAAGGGCGGCTCCGATAAGCAGCCCGGAAGCGTGCGTGAAAGTGTTGTAGTACAGGCTCGACCCGTCATGGCCGGGCACGTAGAGCCAACCCATGAGCACCGCGGAGGCGGTCGCCCCGACCAGAGCAGTCCTGGTGATGGCTCGGCCCGGGTTGCGTGCCAACTTGGCGATCACCACGATGACGAGCGGCCACAAGAGGTAGAACTGCTCCTCTACGGCCAAAGACCAAAGGTGCAGCAATAGAGGGGGACGGCCCCAGCTCTCGAAGTAGCTGTTGTGATGAGCCAAAAGGCGCCAGTTGGCGACGAAGCCGATCACCGCGGGGATGTCGGCGCGCAGGCGTCCCACGGCGTCATGGGCGAGGAGGCTGGCGGCCAGGGAAACACCCACGAGCAGGCCGATCAGGGCAGGTAGGACGCGGCGTGCCCTGCGCGCCCAGAACGAGCGCAGGGCGGGCCGAGCACTGATGGGGGAGGGGACCAGCAGGTCCATGAGGATGCCTGTGATCAAAAAGCCCGAGACGACAAAGAAGATGTCAACGCCCAGATAGCCCCCTGGGAGCCACTTGGTGCTGAGGTGGTAAGCGACGACGGCGACTATTCCTATCGCTCTCAACCCGTCTAAGGCTGGGGACCGCCTGGTCGCCGTTGCCCCCACGCCGCCCAAGGGGCCGGATGACCGAGCCGACCAAAGCGAGCGCGCTACGAGCGTGGCAGCGGACGGGTGGGCGCCGAGGTCGAGCGTGCGGCCACGGCCGTTCCCGGCCTGTCGCTGGGCAGCGCGGGTCGTCGTGGAGTCGAGAAGGTGCACGTAAGGACCGCCGAAAGAAAATCTTGTGGTCGAATGATTGCTCAGCGTGGTGGCCGGGTAGAGAGGAGCCACGGCTAGTTTTACAGGAGCGGGGGGATGGGGGCCAGAGGTCTCGCAGACCAGACCACCGGCGTACGCGCCGGTGCGGCGGGGGCAACAAGTTCGGAGGACAAGTTGAGCACCAGGGAAGGGGCTTGCGGGACGATGCCGGGTGCAGGCGCCGGTGCGCCGGCGCGCTCCGGGCTTGCCGTAGTTGATGGCACCGGACGGGTTGTGTACATAGACGAAGATCTGGCGGGGAAGCTAGGGCTTGCCCCCGGTGAGATCGTCGGGGCCGATATTTTTCGCTTTGTCGCCGAGCCCCGTCGCTCGGCTGCTCGCCAGGCGCTGCGCCGCTCTGTCCGTACCGGGAGGGTCGACGCCGCCCTGTGGCAGCTGCAGGGCGCTTCAGGTGGCGCTCTGTACGCCCTCTTGGGTACCACGCCGCTCGTTGGGGCCTCCGGTGAACTGCTCTTCTCTTTGTCGGTCCGGCCCCGCCCGCACCGCTATGGGTCGCTTCAGCGCCAGGCGTTACTGGCGTCCATAGCGCTTGAATGCGACCAGCCCATCGTCGCCATTGGTGCGGGCAGCCTTTTGGAGCTTTGGAACCCCGCGGCAGAGGAGTTGTTCGGATGGACCGAGGCCGAGGTCATTGGAGCGCCCGCCACGCTGATGGTGCCCGAAGACCGCCACGTTGAAGAAGCCGAGCTGCTTTCGCGAGTGTGGGCGGGCGAAGTACTGAGCCGGGTCGACACCGTGCGGGTTTGCAAGCACGGTTCCAAGGTTGAGGTCTCTATCAGCTACGCACCCCTGCGTGACCGCTGGGGTCAGGTGACAGGGGTTTATGAGCTGGTGCGCGACATCACCCAGCAAAAGGCTTCCGAGCGCGCCCTGGCATTCCAGGCCATGCACGACCACCTGACCGGCTTGCCCAACCGGAGCCTGCTGGAGGACCGCATGTCGCACGCACTGGAGCGATGCAGGCGCGAAGGCCGGAGCCTGGGGGTGATCTTTTTCGACCTCGACCACTTCAAGACGGTCAACGACACCGCAGGACATGAAGTAGGCGACCGGCTCCTGCGAGCTGTCGCGACGCGCCTGCGCCAGTCTGTGCGCTCGATGGACACGGTCGCTCGCCTCGGAGGCGACGAGTTTGTCGTCCTCTGCGAAGACATCGAGGACGACGCCCAGCTCGATACCATCGTGTCCCACGTCACCGAGAGCTTTACCGAGCCTGTGATGCTCCCGGACCGCCAGGTCTGGGTCAGCCTGTCGGGTGGGGTGGTGAGAGGAGGCCCATCGTCGTCGGTGGCTCAGCTGCTCAGCCAGGCCGACGCGGCGATGTACCAGGCCAAGGACCGCCAGCGGGGGAGTGTGGGTCGTTACGACCCGCGTACCCGGCCCGACCTGGAACGTCGGGCCGAAGGCTCCCGCCGCTTGCGGCTCGGTCTGGAGTACCAGGAGCTCGTTCCTTACTTCCAGCCGATCGTGGATCTCCATACCGGGCGCATGGTCGGAGCCGAGGCCCTCGTGCGCTGGGAGGACCCGGGCCGGGGCGTGATCTCCGCCAAGGACTTCATCTCGCTGGCCGAAGAGATCGGGATCGTGGGTGAGATAAGCGAGTTTGTGCTCGCTGCCACTGCCGAGCACCTGAAGGAATGGTTGCGTATTGCGCCTGGGCTCAGGGTGACTGTCAACATCTCACCAACCCAACTGCGCGGGCCGTCCCTTCTCTCGCTGGCTCGCTCGCTCGTGGACGACGGCCTCCCAGCCGGCGCCGTCATCCTCGAACTGACGGAATCGGCGATCATGGAAGACACCGCGGCGGGCACGTCCATTCTCCAGGAACTGCGGGCGGCCGGCTTCGGCATAGCCATAGACGATTTCGGTACTGGCTACAGCTCACTGGCCTACCTGAAGCAGTTGCCGGCAACCGTCATCAAGGTGGACCAGGCGTTCACTGCAGCCCTGCCCGACCCTCAGGATCTTTCCATAGTGATGGCGATCCTGGCCATCGCTGACACGTTCGGCCTCAACGTCGTGGCAGAAGGTATCGAGACGCAAGGGCAGGCAGAGGTGCTTCGGTCGTTGGGGTGTCCGCAGGGCCAGGGCTACCTGTTCGCCAGGCCACTACCTGCTTGCCGTTTTAGCGAGCTCCTGCTTGATGACGCCAAGTTGCCCTCCTTGCCGGACCGCGCTGCCAGGGCGCCGGGTGGGCGTCTGGAAGAGGGTCTTGTAGCTCCCGCTACCTGTTGAGTGGGATGCCGGGAACCGGCTGTGTGCCGGGTGCCTCGCGGCCTGAGCCCTGTGCTCGTGCGGCGCTGGCTCTACATTTGGTGAGATGGCTGTAGACCCCCTTCGCTCGCGCACCACCGCCAACCGTCGTCGCGGGCTGGCGCTGGTTGCCGCGTCCTCAATCCCCCTGGGGATCGCCGCCGGCCTCCTCACGTGGTGGGGGATCGGCTGGCAGTGGGCGATAGGAGGCTTCGCGCTCGGCACCGCCGTTATAGGGCTGCTGATGTGGTGGGCCGCCGAGCCCCTGGCTCGGCACGCGCTCGGCGGTGTCGCGGTCGACGGCGTACACCATGCCCGTTTGGTCAACCTGGTGGAGGGCCTGTGCGCAACGGTGGGATGCCACCCTCCCGAGCTGCGGATC
>DASSZK010000260.1:0-4927 GCA_035702845.1 Acidimicrobiales bacterium | reverse complement strand
CGAAGGAGAACAGGCCGAAACAAGCACGCAGCCTGAGGACCGGCTCGTCACGCAAAAGCGCCGCAGTCGAAGCCACCAGACGGGGGTAGCTCAATGCGGCAGGGCGCTTCCACGTCGGCAGTTCGACGGCGAGCACACCAGACTGGACGACCATTGCTCCTGCCGCGACGAAATAAACAGCTCGCCAAGTGCCCGTTTCCGCCAGCCACCCGGCGATAGTCCGGGCCAGCAGGATGCCGAGCAGCAGGCCGCTCATCACTTTGCCCACGATTTGGCCACGTTCTTGGTCTCCTGCCAGGCCGGCAGCGAAGGGCACGATGATCTGGGCTAATACTGAGACCGTCCCGACAGCGAACACCGCCGGCAGGAGCCATGCCATGGTCGGAGACGCTCCGACCCACACCAACAGCCCAGCCGTCGCCAGCGACAGGATTGCGATCAGCCTTCGGCGTTCCAAGAGGTCACCGAGCGGGAGCAAGAACACCAAGCCGAGCGCATAGCCCACTTGAGCTGCGGTGACCACGAGGCCGGTCAACGAAGCGCTCGTGTGCAGCGCGTGCCCGATCGCGGGCAGTAGTGGCTGGGCGTAGTAGTTGTTGGCGATAGTCAAACCGGTTGAGACTGCCATGACCAGCACGAGGCGGCGCCCCAGAGACCCGCTTCCAGCCCCGTCCGTTATGGCTGCTTGCGGACCAGCGCCATCTCCCTGCGCCGGGCGCGCGCCGGCGGCACCGCGGGTCATGGCAAAGCGCGTTACCACTTCGGGATCAAGGCCGCTCAGGGCCGTCTCCCGCTCCCGTGACCCGGATGGCTTCAGCGATCTCATCGAGGTCGGCGCCGGACAAGTCGAGAGCCGCCGCCGGCAGCCATCCGTCTACCTGGTCGGCGCTGCGGCCACCGACAATGGCGCCGGTGACCCCGGGCCACGCCAGCACCCAGGCAATGGCCACCGCAGGCACCGTCGTGCCCAAACGGCGGGCAACCGGGCGTAGCGCGCCCGCCAGCGCCAGGTTGCGCCCGAGCTGGGGTTGACGGAACTCTGGGTTACGAGACCGCCAGTCGCCAGGGCCCAAGGCCGCAGCCCGCTCCTCGGTAAATGAACCTGTGAGCAACCCCGCCTGCATGGGGCTGTACGCAATGACTCCCGTGCCGTTGGCAGCACACCAGGCGACCTCCCGGGCACTGGA
Organism: Acidimicrobiales bacterium; assembly: GCA_035702845.1. Taxonomy (GTDB): domain Bacteria; phylum Actinomycetota; class Acidimicrobiia; order Acidimicrobiales; family Palsa-688; genus JAJZMF01. The sequence continues at coordinate 3,740 of DASSZK010000260.1, read as the reverse complement.
GCGCTTTATCGCTGAGAACGGCGGCTGGAAGCTGTCGACGTGCCCGACCGCCTCAGCCCGAGCGAGTTGCTCGACCCCGTGGTTGCTTAGCCCCGCAGCTCGGATCTTGCCCTCCTCGCGCATCTTGACGAGCTCACCCCAGTAGTCCTCGATAGGTGTCCCGTCTTCTGCCGGCCAGTGGACCTGGTAAAGATCGATGCGTTCCACATCGAGGCGCCGCAACGAGGACTCCAGCTCCTGGCGCAGGCTCGAGGGCGCCGCTTCGCGCCGTGCGGGCTCGTTCGGGTGATCGTTGTCCCAACGCAGACCGCATTTGGTGAACACAAACGGACGGTCTCGCTCTGGAAGGCCCTTCAAGGCACGGGCCACAACCTCCTCAGAGTGACCGAGGCCGTAGACCGCGGCGGTGTCGACCCAGTTGACCCCACTTTCCACCGCTCGGCGAATGGCACGCACGGAGTCGTCGTCGTCCTGGTCGCCCCAGGCAAAAGCCCACCCTCCTCCGCCAGCCGCCCAGGCGCCGAAGCCGACCCGGGTGACATCCATCCCCGTGCTGCCTAGGGGTCGAGTGGGTAACGCCATCGTTCGCTCCTTATCTCCGGGGTGGTCGTACCGCTTGGGCGCTTGGCGCTACCTCGCTGGCCTTGCGGCCTTTGATCCTTGCGGCCTTTGATCCTTGCAGCCTTTGATCCTTGCAGCCTTTGATCCTGGCAGCGCGGCCGCCAGGCTATGCGACTGTCACAGATGAGGTTCGGAGCCTAGGCACCATACGGGCTAACGCACGCACCGGCGTTCGATAGTGCACCGGGACCTGCACTGATCCTGCCCCACCCCTAGTACCCTGGCTCGGATGGAACTGCTCAGCTGGCACGAACGACCTCGCCTGCGCCGCCCGGCGCTCGTGGCCGCGTTCGAGGGCTGGAACGATGCCGGTAACGCGGCGTCGGGGACCGTCGAGTACCTGAGCCGCCAGTGGGGCGCAAAAAAGTTCGCTTCGTTCTCCGCCGAGGAACTGTTCGATTTCACCTCAGCCCGCCCTCAGGTGCGCCTCGAATCGGGCATCACGCGGCGTCTCGAGTGGCCGGAGGTAACTCTGGCCCATGCCGCTCTGCCCGACCAGGACAGGGATGTAGTGCTGGTATCGGGCCCCGAACCGCAATTGAGATGGCGCTCCTTCGCCGGCGAGGTGGAACGGCTCGTCGCCGAGCTGCACGTCGAGTCAGCGGTGCTGGTCGGCGCGCTGCTGGCCGATGTGCCCCATACCCGCCCCGTGCGGGTGAGCGGCGGGGCGTCCATCGAGCTCGCCTCTCTGGCCCGAGTGGAACCCTCCTACTACGAGGGACCGACGGGCATCCTCGGGGTGATAGCAGAGGTCCTGGGACGCGCCAACGTGCCGACGGTGTCGTTCTGGGCGAGCGTGCCCCACTACGTGTCCCAGAGCTCCTCTCCCAAGGCAACGCTTGCTCTGGTGGAGAGGACGGTACGGGTACTGGGAGCGCCGGTCGACTTGGTCGAGCTGCAGATCGCATCGGCCGCCTACGACAGGCAGGTCGACGAACTCGTCGCATCCGACGAGGACGCCGCCGCTTACGTGTCCCGCCTGGAAGAGCAAGAGACGATGATGCCGGATGACCAGCCCAGGATCGAAGAGGCTGCCTCCGATAGCGGCCCGAAGCTGAGCCCGGCGTCGGGTGAACGACTGGCGGCCGAGGTCGAGCGCTACCTGCGTGAGCACCGGCGCGACTGACGTTTCGCCTTCGTCTGAGCCCCGCTCATAAACCAGGGGTAGTGTTGCGCGCGTGGCGACCTGCCCTCACGGTTTCAGCGACACCGAATGCATGATCTGCCGCACGCTCGGAGTGGGCGGTGCGGCCGCCGCTCCCGCGGGCCAGACCGATCGAGGGCGTAAAGGCAAGCGCAGCGCCATGATGGCGGAGCCGGCGCCCGGTGCTCCGCCCGGTTTGGTAGCTGCGGTCACCGGCGGGGCCGGTCGTGAACTGGCGCCGGCCTCACAACGCAGTAGGGGTGACGCACCTCGCCGCGGGCGAAGCCTCCTCGCTCTACTCGGGATTATCGCCATCGGCGGCCTGTGCCTATGGGCGTTCACCGGGCTGTTCAGCTTCGCTTTTCACATTGGCGAGCTCGTCGCCGTTGCTTTGCTGGCCGGCTGGGCCGGCTACAAGCTCGGCCATTACCGAGGCCGGCGCGGGCATTGATGGCCCAGGTAGCCCTGGGCATTCTTAGCCCGTGAGCCTGGCCGTCCGGCTGCGCTCTGGTCGCAACTCACACACAGACGACCTTCAAGGACCTGATCGATTGCGCCGGCGCCGGCTGGTGCTGGCCGTCTGCTCGCTGAGCCTGTTCATGGTCACCCTGGACAACACGATCGTCAACGTCGCCCTTCCCTCCCTCCAGGCGCAGTTCCATGCCTCCGTCGACGAGCTCCAGTGGGTGGCGGACGCCTACCTGTTGGTGCTCGCCGCCCTCCTGCTTTTCGCCGGCTCGCTCGGCGATCGTGTGGGGCGCCGCAAAATACTCCGCACGGGGCTCGTGCTCTTCGGCACCGGTTCCCTGGCCTGCAGCCTTGCACCGAGCCTCCCACTGCTGATCGGGGCTCGAATGCTCCAGGCGTGCGGGGGCTGCATGCTGAACCCGAACTCCTTGTCCATAATTTCGGACACTTTTAGGGAACCCGGCGAAAGAGCTTCAGCAATCGGCGTCTGGGGCGGCGTGGTTGGGATCAGCACTGCGGCCGGGCCCGTGCTGGGTGGGGCTTTGATCCAGGCCATCGACTGGCGCGCCATCTTTTGGGTCAATGTCCCGGTCGTCGTAGCCGCCCTCGTGCTAATTGCACTCTTCGTCCCCGAGTCCCGAGCGGCGAGGCCGCGCCGCCTCGACGTCCCCGGCCAAGTGCTCGCCGCCTTGCTACTGGGTTCCACCACTTATGCCATCATCGAAGGCCCCCGGCTGGGCTGGGGCTCGGCCAGCATCGTGGGGGCGGCCTGTGCCGCATTGGCTGCTCTGGCCGCCTTCCTCGTGGTAGAGCACCGCCAGGCTGAACCGCTTCTCGAGTTGCGGTTCTTCCGTAGCCCCCCGTTCTCGGGGGCAACGGCCATAGCCACGCTTGCGTTTGTCGTACTGGCCGGCTGGCTGTTCCTCAACACCTTGTACCTGCAAGAGGTGCGCGGCTATTCGCCTCTCATGGCCGGGGTCGCCGCCTTGCCCGCGACGATCGTTATCGTCGTTGTTTCACCGCTGACCGGAAAGGTCGTGGCAAGGCACGGGGCCCGTTGGCCCCTCACAATCTCCGGCCTGTTGTTGATGGGCGGGGCAGGCTCGCTGGCTCTCGCTCAACCACATTGGCCTTACCTGTACCTCGCGGGGGGTTACCTGCTGATCGGGTTGGGGTTCGGGATGGTGAACCCGCCCATTACGAACACGGCTGTCAGCGGGATGCCCCGCGCCCAATCCGGAGTTGCTGCTGCCGTCGCCAGCACCGCCCGGCAGGTGGGCAGCGTGCTCGGCGTAGCGGTCCTCGGTTCGGTGCTCACAGCTGAGCTGCCATCCCAACTGGCACGCCTGGCGTCGCGAGCACACCTGCCCCCCGAGGTACGCCACAAGCTCCTCCTGGCTGGAGCACGGGGCGGGAGCCAAGGGGGGTCGCTAAGCGGGCGCCTACCACCGGCGGCACGGCGAGCCGCCGCTGACGCGTTCACCGCCTCTACCCACCCGGCGTGGCT
>DASSZK010000210.1:0-3809 GCA_035702845.1 Acidimicrobiales bacterium | reverse complement strand
GGTCCTGGACCCGACTACAGGTAAGTTGCAGCGGTTGGTCTCAGGCATGTCCGGCAACAAGTTTGCGTACCCGTCTCAGATCGTGAGCAACGGGAAGCTTGTATTTGTGCTCAACTTGGGCCAATACGACGACTATGCTGAAGTGGAGTACAACGACCCAGTTGACTCGGTGGACCCGAGCTCCGGAAAAATCGTCAAAAGCTACTATGCGGAATACGATTCGACCATAGCGGTTTCGGGTTCCAGGTTGTTCCAAGCGTACGAAGATGACTCCGCCAGCAACGAGCAGCACCCGGCGGGCGTTTGGAGCGATGTGGTGGCTAACGGTCGCACGGCCTGGTTCGCCAGTACGACCAATTACGCTTGGTATAACCCGACCGGGATGATAGTCGTGGGCCGGTACCTGTTCGTGGCCGACACGGGTCGCGTTACCCAGCTGGTGTCCAGGACGGGAGCTATGGTACGGGAGCTGGCCCAAATCCCGCACATACCTTTCACCGACGTTATGGCGTCGACCGAAGGGTACCTGTTCGTCGCCAACATCGATCACAGCGTCTCTCAGATCAACGTAGCCAGCGGGGAACGCGTACGGGTTATCCCTAGCTCTGAAGGCAACCTGGAACCGACTGCTATGGCTGCCCATGGTGGCAACGTGTACATCGTCAACGCCAACGATACGGTCACCGAGATAGACCCGGGCACCGGGGCCCTGGTCCGCCAGTTCGCTGGCCCTGCCTATGGGTTCAGCTCTCCCAGTTCCATTGCGTTTTTTCAGAACACGATGGAGATCCTGAACACCGCCAACATATCGGTGACCATCGTGCCCGGCGTCCGGTAGATGCCTCCCGGTTTGTCGTGCGGCCCCGGTGGCCGGGTCGTTGTCGCACGCGCCGGGACGTGGTCCGGGAAGTCAGACTTGGCCATCGTGGAGGACTTGGGCCGAGGGGTTGCTCGATCTGGAGTAGGGGCCGCCCGCACCCACACTGGCCGGAAGGGACTTGGACGGCCTATGTGACGACGTCGTTGCAAGCTGTCTTCCCGGCAGCCGGGCGACGACGTGGCCCTCGCGGCCGTGCGCCGGCGGTGTCCAACGAGATTTTCCGTGGTGCGTTGAGACAAAGCCCGAACAGGCGAATGCTACCCACTGGTATATCGCAATCTGGCGGTGAGGCAGTAAGGGCGTTAGTGATGAGCGCGATCGTGCGGTCACCCGTCACCTTACGGGCCGAGCCGCTCATAGTAGGATAATGCCCATGCCTCGCGCAAGGGCCCTGGTACCTGCAACGCTCGTTATTTCTCTATCGGTTGTTGTCGCAGCCGCAGCGGACGTAGCCACCGGGCAAGCTGCAGCCCCTGTCAGACCATCGGTCGACTCGATCGTGATCGACGATCCCGGTTTCCCCAGCCCCCAGGCCGCGCTACAACAGTTCGTGAACGGTGTGGCGACCGGAGACGTCGATTCCGGCGCAGAAGCTTGCGCAACCGTCTCACTGGCACAGCACTTCGACTGGGATGCCTTCACGCGCTATTTGGGTGGGTGGGCTTCTGACCAAAGTTATATGCCAAGCCAGTACGAGTATTGGCGGCAGGGGAACGCCGAGGTCTTCCTTGACGAATGCATCTCCACTATGCGATTTATGGCCATGGAGCTGGTCACCCCGGGCTCGGTGGGTCGCTCGCTCGGGACAGGTTATGACACCAACAACACCAGCGCGCTGGAAGCAGAGCTCAACCCTGCGAGGCTGAGCACGCTTCGCGTGGCCCGGTTTGACCAGATCCGGTTCGCCAGCCATTTCTTGAAACTGTTACATGAGGAGTGCAACTGGCGGGGCGGACAAGAGTGTGCGAGTGATATGGCTCTGCTCCAGATGGGGAGCTCCTATTTACTGGTGGGGCCCTCTTTTGTTGAGTACGACGGCAAGTGGCGTATTGCCTCGGTAGTCGGAGATCCTGGTTTCTTGCTGTCCATCAGTAGCGTCGATGGAGGGCTGCTCGTCTCGAAAGCCCAGTACGCGTCCGACTTGGCACAAGTGCGCCAGACTGTTGGGTGAGCAGAGAAGCTGAGGATCAGCCGGGCCGGGGCCAGCACCTTATGTTCTCCGCAGCCCTCCTGCCCAATGGTGGTGTTCGGGTCGCAGGTGATCACGGGCTTGAATTGCTCGGTTATCACGGGAGGCAAAGGGCCTTTCGGTGGCCGGCGGCGGCGGTCACGGCCGCTGCGGCCGGGAGAGCCAGGGATCCGAGCAGTGCCGTCGGGGCAGCAACGAGTAGTACCCACCTCGACGGCCTACCGGACGTTGGGCCCCGCGTCCGCAAGGCGGTGCCCTCTCTCATCGTTGACCTCCAGAATGCCGGTTGGCTGCAAAAGTGACGTTGATGTTGGCGCACTCTAGCGAGCAGAGGCACGCCGCTCGTTGTCGATAGGGAAGGCGGGGGTCGCCTAAGGCGGGAACTTTCCTGTTGCGTCAGATGGCGAGGTGCGGAACAGCGGGCGTGGCATGGCAGGATGAGGCGATGACCGCTCAGGGGTTCCCAGCCGGGCCGCCGCAGCAGACCGGTAGTGACTTTGACCGGGCGGCCGCCTGGGGCGTGAGGTCTACGCACGAGCCGCGCTGGCCGGCCGTGGTGGCTGTGGGAGCCGCAATGGCTTTGCAGTGGGTGCTGCCGGACACGGTGATCACGGGACTGGGCCCGCGCTGGTTCATCCCGAGCCTCGAGGGGGCCTTCGCGCTTGCCCTTTTGGCGGCGAGCCCCGATCACTCCAAGCAGAACGCCCGGTTGCGGATGGCGTCCATCGCAATGATCGGCATTGTGAACGTGGCCAACCTCGTCTCGCTCGGTGAGCTTGTCGTGCGGCTCGTGAACGGCACCACCCATGCTGCGGGCCGGGCGCTGGTGTTCGCCTCGCTGCCGATCTGGTTGACGAACGTCATCGTGTTCGGGCTGTGGTACTGGGAGCTGGACCGGGGCGGCCCGGCCGCCCGCCTGCGAGCCGAGCACAGGGCGCCCGATTTCCTGTTCCCCCAGATGTCCACGGCCGGCGCCAAACCGGGCTGGGCACCCAACTTCGTCGACTACCTCTACACGTCGTTCACCAACGCGACAGCCTTCAGCCCGACCGACACAATGCCGCTCACCACGTGGGCGAAGTTGTTGATGATGCTGCAGTCCTTTGCATCGCTGGTCACCGTGGCGCTGGTTTTCTCCCGCGCCATCAACATCCTGGGCTGAGGAGCCGGGCCGCAAAGCACCGGGCCGCAAAGCAGGGGGGGGAACAGATGTTCGACCAGCCGGCTAGACTGGCCGCGTGGCCCGGCAGGCTCTTGCAACGGCAACGGTAACTACGGCTGGCGCCGTCCTCGCTCACCAGCGGGTGGTGCCGGTCGGCGACCAGTTGGCAGCTCTTTTCCCAGAGGGCGGCCTGCGCCGGGGGAGCACGGTCTGCGTGGGCACAGGCTCGTCACCAGGGCGTACGTCCCTCGTCTTGGCGTTGCTGGCCGAACCCACCCGCAAAGGGTTGTGGTGCGCCGTGGTCGGCCTTCGAGACCTCGGGTTTGTGGCCGCAGCCCGAGCCGGGGCTGAACTGGAGCGGTTGGCGTTCGTCCCTTCGCCCGGGGAGCGGTGGCCCGTGGTGGTGGCGGCGATGCTCGAGGGCTTCGATGTCGTAGTCGTAGCCCCTCCTCGCCCGGCGACTGCACCTGATGCACGCAAGCTCACAGCTCGTGCCCGGGAGCGCAGTTCCGTGCTGGTGCCGGTTGGGCAGTGGCCAGGACCGCCTGACGTACGCCTCGACGTGACCGAAGTGGCTT
>DASSZK010000400.1:0-19250 GCA_035702845.1 Acidimicrobiales bacterium | reverse complement strand
AGCAGCGACTGCTGCTGGGTGGCCCGACCCACGCCCATGTTGATGACGATCTTCTCCAGCCGGGGGACCATCATCACGTTCGGGACGCCGAGCGCGTCCTTCAGCTGGGCCCGGATCTCCTCGTCGTACTTGGTCTTCAGGCGAGGACGTTCGGTCGTCGTGGCGGCCATCACAGCTCCCTGCCGCAGGTCTTGCAGACCCGCACCTTGGACCGGCGGTCGCCTTCGGTCTTGTACTCGAAGCCGACCCGCACGGCGCCGTCTTTCGGGCACACCAGCGCGACCGAGGCGGCGTGGATGGGCATGTCCTTGTCGATGATGCCGCCCCGCACCCGGGCCTTCATCTGGCGCTGGTGCTTCTTGGCCACGTTCACGCCTTCGACGATCACGGTGCCGTTCTTCGACAGGACCTTCATGATCGTGCCCCGCTTGGTGCGGTCTTTGCCTGTGATCACTTCGACTTCGTCACCCTTGCGAAGCTTCTCCATCGCTACAGCACCTCCGGAGCGAGCGAGATGATGCGCATGAAGCGCTTGTCGCGCAACTCGCGCCCCACTGGGCCGAATATGCGGGTACCTCGGGGCTGCATCTGGTCGTTGATGAGGACAGCGGCATTTTCATCGAAGCGGATGTAGCTGCCGTCCGGGCGGCGCTTCTCCTTGCGGGTCCGCACAACGACGCACTTGACGACGTCGCCCTTTTTGACATTGGCGCCGGGTATGGCGTCCTTCACCGTGGCCACGAAGATGTCGCCGATCGAGGCATAACGCCGGCGAGAACCACCGAGCACCTTGATGCACAGGACCTCACGGGCGCCGGAGTTGTCGGCGATACGCAAACGAGTTTCTTGCTGGATCATCGAGAGCTCCTATCGGGCCCGCTCGAGCACCTGCTCGACGCGCCACCGCTTCAACTTGGACAGAGGCCGGGTCTCGACCAGGCGGACCCGGTCCCCCACCTTGACGTCGTTGGTCTCGTCGTGCGCGTAAAGCTTTTTGGTGCGCTGGACCGTCTTGGCATAGCGAGGATGGCGCACGCGCTCGATGACCTTGACGACAGCCGTCTTGTTCATGGAGTCGGAGGCGACGATCCCTTCACGGACCTTGCGCCTGCCGCGCTCGTCTGCCTCGGCCGGCGCGCCGGCGTTCCCACTCGCCTTAGCGTTCGCAGGCGCCTGAGCATTCGTCGTCTCTGACATCAGCGAGCAGCCTTTCTCGTAGTGGACTTGCGCCCGCTGGCCGGGGCCTCGGCGGAGGCACCTTTGCGCTCGCTCTGCAAAGTGAGCAGGCGGGCAACCTCACGGCGCACATGGCCGAGGCGGGCGGAGTTGTCCTGCTTGCCCATGGCGAGCTGGAAGCGCAGGTTGAACTTCTCTTCTTGAGCTGCCTCCAGTTGCTGGGCCAGCTCTTCGTCGGTCAATTCGCGAAGTTCGGAAGCTCGGGTCATCTACACCTCCACCTCTTCTTGGTGGGCACGGGTCACGAAGCGTGCCTTGATGGGCAGCTTCTGGATGGCGCGCTCCATGGCGGAACGAGCCAGAGGTTCGGCCACGCCGGCCAGTTCGAACATGACCCGGCCCGGGCGCACGACGGCGACCCAGAACTCGGGGTTGCCCTTGCCTGAACCCATGCGGGTCTCGGCCGGCTTCGCCGTCACCGGCTTGTCCGGGAACACCCGGATCCAGACCTTGCCGCCGCGTCGCACGTGGCGGGTCATGGCGATACGGGCGGCTTCGATCTGGCGGGCAGTGATCCAACCGGGCTCCATCGCTTGGATCCCGTAGTCACCGAAAGTTATCTCGGTGCCACCTTTGGACATTCCCTCCATGCGGCCGCGCTGTTGCTTGCGGTGCTTGACCTTACGAGGCATCAACATGGCGGCTAATCCCTCGGGAAGTGTGGGGTCTCGTGGTGCTCACCACGGGTCCGGCGTTCGATTTCTTCTTCTTCTTGCAGCAGGCGCTCCAGGTCAGGGTCGACCGGCACGATCTCTGCCACGGGAGCGACCTCGGGCCCGGGGACCTCGATGTCGACCGGTGCCGCAACGGTGCCCGGCTCGCCCATTTCGGGGCGCCGCCTGCCACCACCGGCGCTGACGACCCGGCGTGGGCCGCCCAAGCCGGAAGCCTCGCCGACCGCCATGGCGGCCTCACGAGTGATCTTGTCCTCGACGGAGGTCTTGTAGGGCAGGATGTCGCCCTTGTAGATCCACACCTTTACACCGATGCGGCCGTAGGTGGTCTTGGCCTCGCGGAAGCCGTAGTCGATGTCTGCCCTCAGCGTGTGCAGCGGGACCCGTCCCTCGCGGTAGGACTCACGGCGGGACATTTCTGCGCCACCGAGCCGCCCCGAACACTGGACCCTGACGCCCAGAGCACCGGCCTTCTGCACGGTTTGCAGCGTCCGCTTCATAGCCCGGCGAAAGCTGACTCGGCCGGCCAACTGGTCGGCGATCCCCTGCGCCATCAACGCGGCGTCGAGCTCGGGTTGCTTGATCTCTTGGATGTTGAGCTGGACCTTGGGGTTCTTGGTTATCTCGGCCAAGCGGGTGCGCAGGCGGTCCGCTTCGGCACCACGCCGGCCAATGACGATGCCGGGGCGCGCCGTGTGCACGTCGATGCGCAGGCGGTCACGGGTGCGCTCTATCTCGACCCTGCTGACTGCCGCTCTCTCGAGCTCGCGCTCGAGGTACTCGCGGATGTGGATGTCCTCGATCAGGTAGTCCTGGTACTGGCGGTCCGTGAACCACCGGGACTTCCAGTCCGTCGTGGTGCCCAGGCGGAACCCGTAGGGGTTTACCTTCTGACCCATCAGCCTTCTCTTCCTTCTGGTCCGGTTTCGCCGGCAGCGGTCTCTTCGGCGCCTGCAGCATCTTCGGAGGTCTCGGCAGCTGTGGCGGTGCCGGGTGCGTCGGCGGCAGCAACCTCGTCGCCTTCAGCGGTGGCGCCTTCTGCCTGAGTTACCTCGGCTTCAGTTGCCTCGGTCGCCTCTTGGTCGGCCTGCTCCGCATTTTCTTCGCCTGCCTGCGCCGCAAATGCCTCCGGGTGGCGCCGCTCACGGCGGCTGGGCCCCTCGGCCGACTCGGCCCGTGCCCGCCTCGTCGCCTCGACTCGGCGTTGGCGCATGGCCAGGTTCTCGGCCTGGCGCCGGGCTCGCAGCCGGGCCAGTTGGGCCTCGGGCATGCGGCTCACGATGACCGTTATGTGGCAAGAGCGCTTGCGGATGCGCGTGGCGCGGCCGCGTGCCCGGGGGCGCCAGCGCTTGGCGGTGGGGCCCTCGTCGGCATAAGCGGCGGAAATGTACAGCTCTTCGGGGTCGAGCTGCTCGTTGTTGGCGGCGTTGGCCACCGCGGACTGAAGGACCTTCGCCACCAGTTCGGCAGCTCCACGCTCGATGAAGCGCAGCATGTCGGCAGCTTCGTGGACGGGCTTGCCGCGCACCGCATCGAGCACCTGGCGCACCTTGTAGGCGCTGGTGCCGGCGTAGCGCAGGACCGCCCGGGTCCCCTCGCGCTCATTGGTCTTGGGGCCTGGCATCAGCGCTTACCCTGCCGTTCCTGACCCGCGTGGTAGCGGAAGGTCCGGGTCGGCGCAAACTCGCCGAGCTTGTGACCGACCATGGACTCGGTCACGTAGACCGGGACATGCTTGCGCCCGTCGTGCACGGCGATCGTGTGCCCGACCATGTCGGGGATGATCGTCGAGCGCCGAGACCAAGTCTTGATGACGCGCTTTTCGTTGCGGCTGTTCAGGTCGTCCACCTTGCGGAGCAGGTGGCCGTCGACGAACGGGCCCTTCTTCAAACTGCGAGGCATTCGTTACCTCCTGGCGCCGCGACCCCGGCGGCGACGGATGATGAGGCTGTCGGACGGGCGGTGAGAACGGCGGGTACGGCCCTCGGGACGGCCCCAGGGAGATACAGGGTGGCGGCCACCGGAAGTCTTGCCTTCGCCACCACCGAGCGGGTGGTCGACCGGGTTCATGGCCACACCACGGGTCTGGGGGCGCACGCCCTTCCACCTGTTGCGACCGGCCTTGCCGATCTTGATCAGTTCGGCTTCTGCGTTGCCCACCTCACCGAGCGTTGCCCGGCAGTCGATGGGGACACGGCGCATTTCCGTTGAGGGAAGGCGCAAAGTGGCGAAGTCGCCTTCTTTGGCTACGAGTTGGACGCTCGAACCGGCGCTGCGGGCCATCTTGCCGCCGCCGCCAGGCTTCAGCTCGACGTTATGGACGACCGAACCCACCGGGATGTAGCGCATCGGCAGGGCGTTGCCGGGGCGGATATCTGCACCCTGGCCACTTTGTAAGACGTCGCCGACATTTACCTTGGCCGGAGCCAGGATGTAACGCTTCTCACCGTCGTGGTAATGCAACAGTGCGATGCGGCAGTTGCGGTTGGGGTCGTACTCGATAGCGGCAACGGTCGCCGGCACCCCGTCCTTGGCTCGCTTGAAGTCCACCAGGCGGTACTGCTGCTTGTGGCCGGCACCACGATGGCGAGCGGTCTTGCGCCCGTACGAGTTACGCCCACCCGTACCCGGCTTGGGGACGGTAAGCGAGCGCTCGGGGCGGTCCTTGGTTATCTCGGTGAACGCCGAGACCGTTTGGAAACGACGGCCGGCGCTTGTCGGTTTGCGTGAGCGGAGCATCAGTTCGCCTTAGCTGGTCTCGAACAGCGGGATCGTATGGCCCTCGGCGAGCGTCACAAACGCCCGCTTGGTGTCTGGCCTCTTGCCGTAGGTGGACGCCCGGCGGTTGCGCTTGCGCTTGCCAGGGCGGTTGAGCGTGTTGACCTTCACGACCTTGACGTTGAACACCTTCTCCACGGCAAGGCGGATCTCGAGCTTGTTGACCTTTTGGGGCACCACGAACAGGTAAACACCATGCTCGGTGAGGGCGTAGGACTTCTCCGACACGATGGGCCGGACTATTACCTCGCGGGGATCTTCCATCAGGCCTCCTCCACCTGTTCGGGGCTGGCCGATGCAGGGCTGGGCGCAGGGGCCTTGGTGCTGCCCGTCGCCTTGGCCGTGCCGCTAGTCGCCTTCGCTTCGGTCCACACGGAGTTCCCGGGCAGCGTCGAGCGGGTGAAAACGATGTTCTCGGCGCAGAGCACGTCGTAGCAGGACAGCTCGCCCGCTAAGACGAGGTCCACATGGCGCAGGTTGCGGAAGCACTTGTAGACCTGCTCGTCGTCACGCGAGAGGACGACCATGGTGCGACCCTCCAGAGCGAGGCGACCGAGGGCCTCTACGGCTGCCTTGGTCTTCATCTCCGCGAAGTCCCAGCCGTCCACCACACTGACGTTGCCGGTCGAGGCTCGATCGGAGAGCGCTCCCTTCAGGGCAAGCTGGACCATCTTGCGGGGGGTGCGCTGGCGGTAGCTGCGGGGCTTGGGCCCAAGGGCGATGCCGCCGCCGGAGTAGTGCGGGGCGCGGATGCTGCCCTGGCGGGCGCGTCCGGTGCCCTTCTGCTTGAAAGGCTTGGCGCCGCCACCGGCGACCTCGGCCCTCGTCTTGGTGCTCTGCGTCCCTGCCCGGGCGGCCGCCAGCTGGGCGGTAACAACCTGGTGCATCAACGGGACGTTGGGCTGAGCCTCGAAAAATTCAGGGTCGAGCTGTACCGAGCCGGTAACGGTCCCGTCAGCCGAACGTACATCCAGGGTGATGCTCATTTGCCCCCCTTCACAGCGTCACGGATCATCACGAGCCCGCCCCGGGGGCCGGGTACAGCACCCTTGATGAGAAGCAGGTTGCGCTCGGGGTCTGCGCTTACCACCTCGAGGTTGAGCGTGGTCACACGCTCGTTGCCAAGGCGTCCCGCCATGCGGGTGCCCTTGAACACACGTGCAGGCGTGGCGCAGGCGCCAATGGAACCAGGCGCCCTGTGGTGCTTGTGGTTACCGTGGCTCGCGCCCTGGCCCTTGAAGTTGTGGCGCTCGATGCCGCCGGCGAAGCCTTTCCCCTTGCTCGAGGCAGTGACGTCGACCTTGTCGCCGGGGTTGTAGATATCCACCCCGATCTCCTGGCCCACGCTGTAGCTGGACGGGTCGTCCACTCGCAGCTCTACCAGCTTCTTGCCCGGGTCGACCTGCGCCTTGGCGAAGTGGCCGGTGAGGGGCTTGTTCACGCTGCGGGGACGGCGGGAGCCGTAAGTCACCTGTACCGCGGAGTACCGGTCGGTCTCAGGCGTCTTCACCTGCACGACACGAACCGGCGTCACCTTTACGACGGTGACCGCGATTTGGCGCTGGCTCTCGTCCCAGATCTGTGTCATGCCGACTTTTTCGCCGACAATCGCTCTTTTAGGGGCCTTAGCGGGCATTTGGTCCTCTTACACGCGGAGCGCTCCGCTCGGGCAGTCCCGGGCGGAGCTCGTTTCACGTTGTGCCATGGGGTCCCTGCCGGGTCCCAGCCTGCGTCAGCTGACAACGAAGGGTCAGCGACGAGTGCCGGAAGGGCAGGCGGCCATGGACGTCAGTTACACGGCTCGCTCAGTATAGCGATGTCTGCCCAGTCCGCCAAGCGGGGCCGGCCGGTCCGCCAAGCGGGGGGCCGGGCAGCCTCAGCCCGCCTATCCCTCGCCGTACACGTAGCGGTCCCACCAGGGGCCGAGATCCCGCCCGCACCACGAGCTCAGATGGGCGCACAGGTCTTGGGAAGTAGCCGTGGACCCCCCGTAGCGGTGGTGCCAGTCAGCCAGAGCGGCGCGCATCGCTCCTGCTCCGCCTATCATCCGGGCCACACCACCGAGCAGGCGAGCGCCCGCCGGGTAGGCCGCCCGCGGGGTATGTCTTGCCCAAGGGTGCTCCGGGCAAAGCTGGACCGGGGGCTCGTCCAGGCCGAGCTCCTCGGTACTGAAGCGGCCAATGCCACCGGCGGCGGCCGAGGACGTGGCCCAAGTGGCCATCGCCTCGTCTATCCAACCGTCGCGCGCCGACGCAGGCTTGACTCCGCGGCCGAACCAGCTGTGGAAAATCTCGTGCTCGAGGGCGGCCGGGCTCGCCGTGGTGGCGCCGTCGTACTCCATGCCCCGCGGGGCTGGCCAGAGCAGGACCAGCAATTCGTCGCCGTGGGCCCACGTCCCGTAGCGGGCGCTGAAGTAGGAGAGCCAAGCGGTTGCATCAGCCAGGGCAGCATCGGGGTCGAGGTCCGATCCGGCAAGGGCGCCCACCGTCACCCGCGACGGCTTGGTGCCACAGGCCGGCCCTCGGCGCAGCTCGACCTCGTCGGAGGGCACCAGGACCAGCAGAGGGGAAAGGGACGTGTACTGCGCCGGGTACCGTACTGCCCACGAACCGGCGCCGGTCCCGGCGCCCTCCCGCTCGCCTACGGCGCCGTTGGCCAACAGGGTGTGCCCTACGTCGGTCCCCGTTACCTCGACCTCAAGTGCCAGTTCCAAGCTGTCATGGCAGAGCCCCACAGGCAGCCACATTTCCAGGTAGCGCCCCGGTTCGAGGTCCGACATCCAAAGATCCCAGCGCACGCCGCTGCCAGCCGGGCCGCCGTCGCGCCAAGCAATCGGCTGCGCTCCGGTGGCGTCAGGGGCCCCCAGCTCGTAGGTGAGGTCCAGGCGGTGACGGCTGCCCTCCGTGCAGACCACGTCGAGGACCCGCATGCGTGCGTCGTGGCCGGCGCCCAAGTCCCGGTGCGCCAGGGCGTCCACCGCCAGGTCCTGGCCGTCCAGTACGGCCCTGCCGACCTCCTGGCGCAGGTCGAAGGCGGGCAGGCCATCGGGCCCGTCGACCCGGAACTCCATCGATGCCCGCACCTCGGCTCGCTTGGCAGCGACGTCGAAGCGCACTTGGGCCCGCAACCTTTCCACGTCAACGGGCACGGCGCGCTGGGCGCCTCCGAGCCAGGCCGGAGGAGGAGGCTTGGGCATTTCAAGCATGGCGCCAGGCTAACTAGCCCGGTCCAGCGCACGCGCGCTGCAGCGCGGCGGCATCGTGGCCGATCCACTGTGAAGACCTCAACGTCGAGACCAGCCTTGGCCGTCAAATCAAGAGGCACGTCGACTAGACGTTCAGGTGCGGTAGCTCTACCGGGCGGCCGAGCGACGTGGCACGCTCGTACCAGGGGGCAAGTGTGTCTGACGACCAGATAATGGTGACAGCGGGTGTCGAGAGCAACCGTCGGGGATGGGTGGTGGCCGGCATCACGCTGGCCGCCAACCTCGGGAGCTTCCTCTTCCTCGTGCTGGTAGCCCGCTCGGCGACGCCGGCGGTCTATGGAGGGCTCGCGGCCTTGGCGGCCCTGACCCTCATCTTTGACGTGCCGGCCAACGCCCTACAGGTGGCGGTGGGCAACCGGGTGGGCGAAGCGCCGCTCGTCGCCGGGCCGCTGCTCATCGACGCCAGCGCCCTTGGAGCCGGGCTGTGCACTTTGCTCCTCGCCGTCTCCCCTTTGGTCGAGGCCTTCTTGCACCTGCCATCTATCACCAGCGCCCTTTTGCTCGGGGCTTACGCGCTGCCGGTAGGCATAAGCGTCGTCCCCAAGGGAGTCCTGGCCAGCCGGGGCAGGCTCCCCGTCCTGGCCGTGGGGCTGCTCGCGGGCATCGTCGTGCGCCTGGTTGTCGGCGTCCTCCTGGTGCGCCGCGGCGGCGGGGTTGAGGGGGCGTTCGTCGGCATCATCTGGGGAGAGGTGGTCACTGCGGCCATCGTCATGCTCGGCCTGCGACAACTGCTCTCCGGCGACCTGCCCACCGACGAGGTGGCCGTGGCCGAGGCGTCACGCAACCCGCACCTGCGCTGGGGCGATGCCCGCATCCCTGCCATCGCCTTTACGGGGTACTGGGCGCTCACCGCCGTTGACGTCGTGCTCGCCCGCCATTACCTCGGGGCCGGGGCCTCTGGTAGTTATGCAGCCGCCGCCACCATCGCCCAGATAGCCCTGATCGCGCCGGGAGCTGTGGCGGCTGTCGCTTTCCCCCGGCTCGTGGGCGCGGACATCCCTCGCCTCGTCGGCCCCGACAGCCGGCCAAACCAGCGACTGATGTTCGCCCTCGGCTCCGCCGCCGTGGCCGTCACGGGCTCCATGGCAGCGGTGGCCGTCAGCCTTTTGGCCCGCCCCACCGTCGACGCGTTCTTCGGCAGCCGCTATGCCGGCGCCGCCGCCGTCGTCGGCCTGCTCAGCTTCGCCAGCGCCATGCTCGGGCTTATCACCGTGCTCCTGCACTACCACCTCGGGCTGGGTAGCCGGCTCACCGCCGGCCTGTGCTGGCCGGGCATCGCCATCGTCGTGGCAGGCACGATCGCATGGCACCGGTCCATGACCCAGATCGCCACGGTGATGATCGTGGGGACAGCGGTCGTGTGCGCCGCCATGTTGGTGATCGCCTTTGGCCGGGCCGAGGTCGAGCGCTCGGACCTGGCGGAGCAGGCAGGGTTGGCGCTGGCCGACGCCGAACTCGACCTGACCGTGGTCGTCCCCTATTACAACCCAGGCAAGCTGCTCGTCCCCACTATGGAAAGGTTGCTGTCGGTGCTCGACAGCTCCGGTGCGAGCTACGAGGTGATCGCGGTTTCCGACGGGTCGACTGACGGCAGCGACAACCAGCTGGACACAGCGTTGGCCGGGCGGCCCCAGCTCACCAACGTCGTGATCGCCAGGAACCAGGGCAAAGGCGCCGCGCTGCGCATCGGCTTGGCCCGGGGCAGGGGCCGGTACCTGGGCTTCATCGACGCCGATGGCGATCTCGACCCGATACTTCTCGACTCTTTCCAGACGATGGTCCGCCTCTACGGGCCGGACATCATCCTCGGCAGCAAACGCCACCCGCTGTCGGAGGTCGAGTACCCCTTGCTGCGGCGCATCTACTCCTGGGGCTACCAGCAGGTGGTGCGGCTCGGGTTCCGCCTCAACATCCGCGACACCCAGACAGGCATCAAGCTGGTCCGCCGCGACGTGATCGCCGCCGTGCTGCCCCGCATGGTCGAAAAGCGGTTCGCTTTTGACCTGGAGCTGTTCGTGATCGCCCGCCGGCTCGGTTACAAGCGCTTCCTGGAAGCCCCCATCCGGCTACGCCACCAGTTCACCAGCACGGTGTCGTGGAAATCCGTTTACCGTTCCCTCCTCGACACCATGGCCATCTGGTACCGCCTACGCATCCTGCACTTTTACGATGGCGACCAGGGCCCGGCGACGCCCTACGGCGAGCGGCTGCGCATCGACCCAATAGTGCTGAGAGGCGGGGCGGGGACCGGTGCAGGTACCGCTCGCAGCGCCGGCGGGCGCCCGGCCCGCAAAGACCAGACAGGCCCTACACCGGTCGTGCGCTAGCCCGCTGGCGGGTCAACTCAGTCAGGCGCCGGCCCGGAGACGCTCAGCAGGGCGGCATAGATCGTGAGCCCTGGGCCAAAACCCAGCAAGACGACGTGGTCCCCAGGCTCTAAACGCCGGCTCCTCACAACCTCTTGGAGCACGAGCAAGATCGTCGCCGACGAGCAGTTGCCGCTTTGTTCCAGGACCAGCCGTGACGGCGCCATGTCTGCTGGGCTCAGGCAAAGCGCCTTGGCAACAGCGTCCAGGATGGCGGTGCCCCCGGGATGTGCACCCCATGCGCTGACATCGTCCCTGCGCAACCCGCAACGTCCCAGCAACCGCTCGACGGTGGGGCCGACATGGGCACCGACGACCTGGGGGACCGTGCGGCCCAGCCCCATGCGGAACCCCGTGCCGGTTATTTCCCAGGTGATCTCGCAGGCGGAGGCGAAGTCGGTGCTCGCCTCCAGGGCGACCAGTTCGAGACCGGGCGTAGCGCCTGTGAGCACACCTTGGCTTGAGCCTGCGCCGTTCGGCACATTTCCAGGCGCGATCAACGCGGCGGCGGCCGCGTCCGAGAACAGCGCGTGGGCCAGTACCTCATCCGGCGGGGCACCCCCGGCGTCCCCGGCTTGGCGGGGCTGCAGGTGCAGGCTTGACAACTCGACGCTTACCAGCAGAGCGGGGCGTTGGCGGCGCGAGACCCAGTCGCTGACAATGCCCAGAGCAGGCAGCGCGGCGTGGCACCCCATATGCCCGAACGCCAGGCGCTCTGCGTCGGCGGGTAGGCCGAGATCCCGGGCAAGGAAGATGTCAAGACCAGGTGTCGAGTACCCGGTGCAGGACACCACGGCCAGGAGGCCAACATCCGAAGCTTTGGAGCCGCCGTCAGAAAGAGCCCGGCTCGCAGCTCCTTTGGCGAGAGGCATGGCCTCCACTAGGTAACGGCGCATCCGAGCCTCCGTCGTCCAGCGCGAGATGTCCTCCGCGGTGGGGTCCACCGCTGGGTGGCGCTGCACGGGACCGGCGCTGCGGTAGATCCGCTCCGCCCACTTCACGTCTCGGAAATGCTCCCGAAAGAAACCCTCCCACAGGTCCTGTTGGCGGCGAGGGGCGGGCACACAGGTCGCCACGGAACGGATCGTCGCAGCAGCGCTCACGATGGCTTCTTCGTGCCCCAGGCCTGGAACAGAACGCTTGTCCAAGGAGTAGGGACCATACGAGCGGAAGGCCGCCGGCCTGCCAGCCATGCCAGCACCGAGATAAACGAGGGTCGCAAGCCCTTGAAAACCAGGTCCACGCCCTCGCCGGCACACACCGTTCGCAGCACCCGGCGGTCTACAAAGAGCGCCGGGTCATGCAAGCCGCGAGGTGCCCCGCCGGGTATGCGTTCGGCAACGCTGACTGCCAAGACCCGCGCTAACCAGGTAGATGCGATGGTGTCAACCACGAGAGTGCCTCCCGGCCTCAGCACGCGGCATGCTTCCCTGGCACAGGCCCTCATGTCGACAACGTGCTCGAGGATCTCACCGGCCACGACCACGTCGGCGCACCCATCAGCCAACGGGAGGGCCAGCACGTTGGCCCTTAGAGCGTGCGTGCCGTGCTCGCCGGCCACGCGCAGAGCAGAACCCGTGATGTCTACACCGATGTGGCGGTAACCGAGGCGAGCGGCATGCGGAGCAAAAAGCCCGCCTCCGCACCCGACGTCGACGAGCACCTTTCCCTGTGCGGCGGCAGGAGGGACGAGACGGGCACGGGCCTCGGCGATCCAGTGCAACATGGCGAAGGTCCCATGGAGCGACCACCACTGGTCCGCCAGGTCGTCATACTGCCCGGGGTCGTTGCGCGCCCGCGCCGAAAGATGGCTCGCCATATGAAGGGGCGCGTCAGGCATGAAGGGGCGCGTCAGGCGCCAAAGTGGCATGGGTACGCTGCGGGATGCCCGTTACCTACCCCTGGGGGCGCCCCCCGAAAAATGCTTTCCTGCGCCCAGCCCGTAGTTTGAGCGAGCCCGTAGTTTGAGCCAGCCCGTAGTTTGAGCCAGTGGTCGCCGTATTGTCCCTGCCGGCTCGGGCGGCCCTTACCGCCCGGGCGCTGGCTCGGGCATGCCACCTCGAGCCCACGGTTGCCGTCAGCGCCATGTCGGTGGCGTTGGCCGTGAGCACCGGGCGCAGCGTCCGGGGGGTCGTCGCTGCCGGGCTTGCCGTGCTCGCCGGACAGTTGACAGTCGGCTGGCACAACGACTGGCTCGACGCCGGACGCGACGCCCTTGCGGGGCGTACTGCCAAACCCATCGTGCGCGGGGACGTGCACAGGTCAACGGTTTTGAAGGCCTTTACCGCTAGCGCCATCGCCACTGTCGCCCTGTCCCCGCTTTCGGGTTGGGAAGCCGGCCTGTCTCACATTGCCGCCGTGGCTTCGGCGCTGTCCTACAACGCCCGGGTCAAGGCAACGATCATTTCTTTCCTTCCTTATTGCATTTCCTTCGGATTATTGGTTGCGTTCATAGCTCTCGGGCGCCATCCCGGGCAATGGCCGGCGTGGTGGGCGATCGGCGGTGCGGCTCTCATGGGTGCCGGCGCTCATTTCGCCAACGTCGTACCGGACATAGACCAAGACCGCGCGACAGGGATCAATGGGCTCCCCCAACGCCTCGGCGCCAGAGCCAGCGCGGTGATCGCCCTAGCCCTTCTGGCCACTTCTACGATGGTTATCGCCGCGGGGCGAAATGGCCCGCCCCTCGCCGGTTACGGCGCTCTCGCAGGGGGAGCGGCCGTTATCGCCGTCAGTGCTTTCCTCTCAGCTCGGGAGGCCGATACCGGTCCCCCACCGCAGCCGTACGCAAGCAGGACGACCAAGGGAGCGGGTTGGTTCCGTGTTGCGATGCTCGTGGCCCTGGCCAATGTGGTCCTCCTCGTCGTCGAAGGAGGTTCCCTTTGACGAGGGGTGCAGCGCCACCAGATCGCCGTCCCGGTACACAAGTGGATGTCGCCATTGTTGGAGCAGGGCCCGTCGGGCTACTTCTGGCCATCCTGCTCGGCCAGCGGGGGTGGCGCGTGCAAGTCGTCGAACGCCATCCGCACCCCTACGACCTACCGAGGGCCGTGCACATGGACGACGAGACGGCTCGGGTACTGCAAGGGGCCGGGGTTATGGAGGCACTGCGCGGCCTTTGCGAACCGATGGACGCCTACGAATGGCGCAACGCCAAAGGAGAGGTACTGCTCGCCCTCTCGGGAGGCACGGGCACGGCTGGCTGGCCCTCCTCGCTTATGTTTTGCCAGGCCGACTTACAAAATGCCCTCCTCCAGCGGGCCAAAATGTGCCACACCGTAGAGCTGTTGTGGGACTGGGAGCTCTACAGCCTCGACGCCGGCAATGGCGCCAAGGGAAGCGATCTCTCGGTGAACATTGCCTCGGGAAACCCCTTTGTTCGAACGGTCAATGCCAAGTGGGTCGTCGGTTGCGATGGCGCCAACAGCTCCGTCCGTCGCCTTACCGACACGAGCGTGGAAGACCTGGGTCTTTCTCATCGGTGGGTAGTAGCCGACTTCCTTACCCCTGGACAGCCCAGGTGGGCACCCCTCAATCTCCAGATCTGCGACCCCGCTCGCCCCACGACCGCCGTCTCGGGTGGCCGAGGCAGGAGACGCTTCGAGTTCCTCTGCCTTCCAGATGAAGACCTGGCGGCGATGGCCACGCCCGAGACGGTCTGGGATTTGGCGAAGCAGTGGGGATTACCGGCCTCGGGCTCCGTGCTCGAACGCGTTGCCGGCTACAGGTTCTGTGCCCAGGTTGCGAAAAAGTGGCGTGCCGGTCCGGGCGGGCGCGTGCTGCTGGCCGGTGATGCCGCCCACCAGATGCCTCCTTTCGCCGGCCAGGGCCTGTGCGCCGGTGTACGCGACGTGGCCAACCTGGCGTGGAAACTGGACCTGGTGCTGGCCGGGCGCGCCGGCGAAGACCTCCTCGACACCTACGAAGCAGAACGCGCCCCGCTCGCCCGGGAGGAGGTTGGGCTTTCGGTCGCACTCGGCCAGATCGTGTGCGTCACCGACAGCGCAGCGGCAGCCGAGCGCGATGCGGCCATGGTCCCAGTGGCGACAGAGAGCGGGCCTATCCCCATACCCGAGCAGCCCTCTCTGCCACCTGTCCTCGCCAACTCCGGCTTTGCCCACGCCGGGCGGGTCGGCATACAGGCACCCGTAGGCCGCAACGGCGACGGCGTGGGGATGGCAGATGACGTCCTTGGTGGCTTGCGCTGGGCCCTACTCAGCCCCCACGGCAACCCCTGCGACTATTTGCCACCCCAGCTTCGGAGCTGGTGGGAAGTTCTCGGGGGCGCCGGTGCGCAGATCGCCCCGGGCGCAGACCTTGATGACACAACAGGCGCGTATGCCCAGTGGTTTTCCGAGTTGGTTTCGGCAGTCGTGCTGGTAAGGCCGGACTACCGCCTCTACGGTGCCGTTGCCGGCTTGGGCGATACTCCCAAGCTCGTGGAGGCGTTGAGAGGAGCCCTCGACAAAGCGTCACTACCCTAGGGCGCATGCAGGCGTCGGAGCTCTTGCGTCGCCCGCCTCCCCATCTTGCAGCCCCGATAATGGGTTACATGGTCATCCGCGAGTACGACGTCTCGGACGAGGACGCTTTGATCGGCCTGTCCCTACGAGCTTGGGGACCGGCGTTCGCTTCTTTCGAAGACATCCTCGGCGCGCAAATCTTCTCCCGCATCTATGGGGACGACTGGTGCGCCTACCAGAGAGAAGAGGTCCGACGAGTCCTCCACGACAAAAGGACGCAGGCCTGGGTTGCCGAGGACGACAGCGCACTGATGGGCTGGGTCGCGGCGGTCGTCCACTCGTCGGACGACGCCGAGATCGACATGCTGGCCGTCGAGCCAGGCGCCGGCGGCACCGGGATCGGCACCGCTTTGGTAGAGCATGCGACGAAGTGGCTCACCTCAATAAACGTGCGCCTCGTATCCATCGCTACGGCCGCCGATGCGAGCCATGCCGCAGCCAGGAGCGTTTATGAGAAGGCCGGTTACCGTCCTTTGCCGCTGGTCCGGTACTACAAAGTCCTATGAGACCGGCTTACCAAGTGCCGCGTCACCGCGGGGACAGCTATCGGGCCCGGATAAAGCGATGGACGGCTTCGAGGAGCTCTTTGCTCTTTTCAGCGGCGACCGCCTCGTCTCCAGAGGTGAGGGCGCCTTTGACGCAATGACTGACGTGGTCTTCAAGTATCTTGCCGGCGACCGTGCCGAGGGCGGTGGTGACAGCGGAGATCTGCGTGAGGATGTCGATGCAGTAGCGGTCTTCGGTGATCATCTTCTCAATACCGCGAGCCTGCCCTTCTATGCGGCGCATCCGGTTGATGAGGGCCTGTTTGTGGCCGGCGTGGAGGTAGCCATAGGCCTGTTCGGTACTGGGGTCGGTCATGGTTGCTCCTACAGGGGCTGGAAATGGCGCAGGCGCAGCGAATTGGTGACCACGAAGACACTCGAAAACGCCATTGCGGCCGCTGCAATTATTGGGTTGACGACGCCCGCTACGGCAAGCGGGACCGCTGCCACGTTATATCCGAACGCCCAGACCAGATTGGCTTTGATGGTGGCGAGGGTGCGCCTGGACAGGCGGATGGCGTCAGCGGCGACATTGAGGTCGCCAGATACGAGGGTGATGTCGGAGGCTTCGATGGCCACGTCGGTGCCGGTCCCCATAGACATACCGAGGTCGGCCTGCGCCAGGGCCGGGGCGTCGTTGACCCCGTCGCCGACCATGGCGACAACTTGACCGGCTTGGCGCAGGCGGTCGATCTCAGCAGCTTTGCCCTCCGGTAAGACCCCTGCAATTACCTGTTCGATGCCCACTTGGGCCGCAACCGCGCGGGCGGCACGTTCGTTGTCCCCCGTAAGCAACACGGGCGTGAGACCAAGTTGGCGCAGCCGCGTAATGGCCTGACGGCTGGTCGGCTTGACTTGATCGGCGACTGCGATAAGGCCGGAGGGCCGGCCGTCCGACGCGACGGCAACGACGGTGGCACCCCTGTCCTCGAGTCGTTCGATCTCTGCTGCCAGCCGTTCAGGCAGTTGTATGGCCCGCTCGGCGAGCAGGGCCGGCCGGCCGATGACCACGGCGTGGCCTTCGATCAAGGCCTCGACTCCTAGACCGGCGCGGGAGGTGAAAAGTTCGACGCCGGGCAGCGCGCCCAGGCGTTGACGCCCGTGTGCGGCAATCGCGCGCGCTATCGGATGTTCGCTGGCATCTTCGGCTGCGGCGGCCAGCCTCAGCAGTTCGTCCTCGCCGGTCCCCTCGGCGGGGAGCAAGTCGGTAACGGCCATTTTGCCTTCGGTGACCGTCCCCGTCTTGTCCAATACGATGGTGGTGACTTGGCGGGTTTGTTCGAGGATTTCGGGGCCTTGGATTATCACGCCGATCTGGGCCCCTCTGCCGGTCCCGACCATAAGGGCGGTGGGCGTGGCCAGGCCCAGGGCGCACGGGCAAGCGATGACGATCACGGCTACCGCGGCACTAAAGGCTGCGGTGGTCGGGGCCCCGGCAAGAAGCCATCCGGCCAGGGTGAGCGCAGAGACGGCGATCACGATTGGCACGAATACCGCCGAGACCCGGTCGGCGAGGCGTTGCACCGGGGCCTTGCCGGCTTGAGCCTCGGCGACCATCCTGGCGATCCGAGCCAGGGCGGTGGCGGCGCCGACCCGGGTGGCCTCTACCACAAGCCGGCCAGAGGTATTGATGGTCCCTCCGGCCACTGGGTCGCCGGGCCCGACTTCGACGGGCACGGGTTCGCCCGTGAGCATGGACTGGTCGATGGCGGAGGTACCGTCTTTTACAGTGCCGTCGGTGGCGATCTTGTCGCCGGGACGGACAACGAAGACGCCACCCACGGCAAGCTGCCCGACTGGGACCAGCACCTCGGCCCCGTCTTTGAGCACCCGGGCTTCCTTGGCCCCTAGTTCGAGCAGGCTTCTGATCGCGTCGCCCGAGCGCCGCTTGGCCCTGGCTTCGAGGTAGCGCCCCACGAGGATCAATGTGGTTATGGCCCCGGCCGTGTCGAAGTACACGGTCGTGGAGATGCCGCTGGTCAGGACCACCGCGGACCACAGCCACGCGGCCAGCGTCCCGACCGAGATAAGGGTGTCCATGGATGCTGCGCCGTGACGGGCGTTGGCCATAGCGGCCCGGTGGAAGGGCCATCCCGCCCAGAACACGACCGGCGTTGCCAGCGCCAGGGAGACCCATTCCCATCCGGGCGGGCGCGCTCCGGGGGCCCACGACAAGACCATGAGCGGTACGGTCAGCACTACCGCGAGGATGAGGCGGGACAGGTAGAGGCGGGACAGGTAGAGGCGGGCCGGGTCCTCGGCGGCGGCCGCTTCGGGCAGGCTGGCCTGGTAACCGGCCGCCTCGACTGCCCCGATGACCTGGTCGAGCGACACCCGTCCGGGGTCGAAGGCCACTGCGGCGTGCTCGCTTGCGAAGTTGACCGTGGCGTTCACGCCCTCGAGCTTGTTGAGTTTCTTTTCGATGCGCGCCGCGCAAGATGCGCAGGTCATCCCGCCGATGGCGAGTTCCACCTGTTCGCGGGTCGGCGACGCCTCAGCTGCGCTGGTCGCGGGTGTCACATTGCCTCGTAACCGGCCTCTTCGATCGCGG
Source organism: Acidimicrobiales bacterium (assembly GCA_035702845.1). Taxonomy (GTDB): domain Bacteria; phylum Actinomycetota; class Acidimicrobiia; order Acidimicrobiales; family Palsa-688; genus JAJZMF01. Next base: position 1,312 of record DASSZK010000400.1, on the reverse strand, counting down.
CGCGAAGAGCGCCGTCGGCAAGGCCTTCGCCGGTGACCGTGACCATCTTGGTGTGGAGGTCGACCTCGACGCGGGTCACGCCGGCGACCGAACCGAGCTCACTGGAGACCGCGTGCTTGCAGTGGTCACACGTCATCCCCGGGACTGAATAGGTGATCGTCTCTGCCATCGTCCTGCCTTCTCCCTCTGCCGTCCCTTACTTTTGATAATCCCTTGTACCTCTGTGGTCCTTATACCATACCCGGGTATCCGGCTGGTGCCCGGAAGATCGGTATGACCGAGGCCCCTTAGGGCCCGAGCCCCGAGCTCCCGGCTTAGTCATCGAGGTTCACCTCCTGGCAGGACGCGAGCACTTCCCCTGAATATCCAACGGCCAGGCTAGCTATGATACCCCCTGGGGGTACAGGACGATGGTCGACCTGTTTAGAGCCGATCGGCACTACCTGGCCCTGGGTATATGGAGCGATGCTGGCCATCATGAGGACGACGCCGGCCACCGGTCCCCCACAGGCGCTTGCCCTTCACAAACCAACCAGCGGTCGGCGGCTGATCGTCCCTTTGGCCGTGGTGCTCCTGGCTGCCGGTGGCATTAGCGCCGGCGTGGCCGTTGCAGTGAGCGGGCCCCCGTCGCAGCTCCCCCAGCGCCATGCCTCAGCAGTTCCGACCGCCGCCTACGCCTATTACCAACAGCTGATGGGCCGCTACGGGCACCAGCCCGGCTCGATGATGGGCACCAGCACCGACATGGGAAAGGTGATGGGGGCCCTGTTCGCCAACGCCCCGGGCCCGCGCATAAGCGCCGCTGACGCCACCCGCCTCGGCAACCAGATCCCTGCCGGCGCAAGCGCCGACCGGACGACCAACAGCCTGGTCTTCACCACCGCCAACGTCACCATTACCGTCCTGGCCAGTCCCTCGATGTCAACCGAGAGGCCGGCGGAGAACTTCCAGATCGCCGGCATGACCAACCCCGCGATCAGCGTGCCCGCCGGGGCGCAGGTCACCATCGATTTCATCAACGCCGATGGGGACATGGCCCACGGGCTAGTCGTCACCTCGCCGGGCGCCGTAACCTCGCGTATGCCGATGATGACTGCGGCCCCCGCCTTCGGAGGCGCCGCCACGTGGTTCCTCGGGGAGACGACTGCGGCCGGGATGCACGAGGCCACGATCAACTTCACCGCCTCCTCCCCCGGTACCTACGAGTACATCTGCCCCGTGCCCGGCCACGCCCAAGAAGGGATGGCCGGCGGCTTCGCCGTACGCTGAGCGGGCCGCCATGACCACCAACTCTCAGCCAGGCCGTTCCCGG
>DASSZK010000280.1:0-9047 GCA_035702845.1 Acidimicrobiales bacterium | reverse complement strand
CGTCCTGGCCGGTGGTGAAGGCAAGCGGCTGCTGCCGCTGACCCTGGACCGCGCCAAGCCTGCGGTGCCGTTCGGCGGTCACTACCGCCTGATCGATTTCGCTCTTTCCAACCTGGCCAACGCCGGGCTGCTGCGCGTCGTCGTCCTCACCCAGTACAAGAGCCACAGCTTGGACCTCCACGTCACCAAGACGTGGCGCCTGTCCACCTTCCTCGGGAACTACGTGACGCCCGTCCCTGCTCAGATGCGCAGGGGGCCGTGGTGGTTCGCCGGCTCTGCCGATGCCATATACCAAAACCTGAACATCATCGGCGACGAACGTCCCGATTACATCCTCGTCTTCGGCGCGGACCACATCTACCGTATGGACCCCCGCCAGATGCTGGCCCAGCACATCGAGTCTGGAGCAGCGGCCACCGTGGCGGCGATCCGGGTGCCCGCGGCAGAGGCCAAGGGGTTTGGCATTCTCGAGCCGGGCGAAGGCACCCTCATCGACCGCTTTGTCGAGAAGCCGGCCGACCCAGTGGCCCTGGCGGCCGGGCGCGAGTTCCTGTTCGCCTCCATGGGCAACTACATATTCGATGCCGAGGCGCTCGTCGACGCGTTGCGCGAAGACGCCGAGGATGCCAACAGCCGCCACGACATGGGGGGCGACCTCATCCCTCGGTTCGTGTCCAGCGGCGAGGCGCATTTCTACGACTTCTACAGCAATGCCGTGCCCGGCGTGACCGATGTCGAAAAGGGCTACTGGCGTGACGTCGGCACCCTGGACGCCTATTACGACGCAAGCATGGACCTGGTAGAGGTGCAGCCGGCGTTCAACCTCTACAACCGCGACTGGCCCATCTACACCAGCCCGCCTCAGCTGCCACCGGCGAAGTTCGTCTTCGAAGAGGCCGGACGGGCCGGGATGGCTTTCAACTCGATCGTGTCCAACGGGTCGATTATCTCCGGCGGGACTGTGCGCAGGTCGGTCCTTTCCCCCGGCGTGATCGTCGACCAGCGTGCGCTGGTGGAGAACTCGGTGATAATGGACAACGTCCGCATCGGCGAGGGCGCCATAGTACGCAACGCCATAATCGACAAAAACGTGGTTGTGGAGGCGGGTGCCCGGGTGGGCGTGGACCCTGAGATGGACGCCAGCCACTTCACGATGTCGGCCGGCGGGATTGTCGTCATCGGCAAGGGGGAGAAGGTGGTGGGGTGACGCTTGTAGCCCTGCTCACCCGCGAGTACCCACCTGACGTCTACGGGGGGGCCGGTGTCCACATCGAGTACCTCTCGCGCCACTTGGCCAGGTTGGTGCAAGCCGAGGTCTACTGCTTCGGCTCGCAGCGCCAGGATGCCCTCGTGAAGGGCAGCTTCCAGCCCTGGGACGAGCTGGGGCGAGATGGGCTCGGGTCTGCACTGCGGGCTTTGTCCGTGGACCTGCGCATGGCCGAGGTAGTTGGCCATGCCGACATCGTCCACAGCCACACCTGGTACGCCAACTTCGCCGGTTACCTCTCCCAGATCCTCTACGGGCGGCCGCACATCATGACCTCGCACAGCCTGGAGCCCCTGCGCCCGTGGAAGGCCGAGCAGCTGGGGCCCGGCTACCGGCTGTCGTCTTGGTGTGAGCGCACCGCGGCCGAAGCGGCCGACGCGGTCATCGCTGTCTCCCAAGCGATGGCTGAAGACGTCCTACGTGTGTACCCTGCGGTCAAGCCGGACAGGGTCAGGGTGGTCCACAACGGCATCGACACTGACGAGTTCTTCCCCGACCCGGCCACAGAGGGGCTTGAGCGGCTTGGGATCGACCTGGCGGCGCCGTACGTGCTCTTCGTCGGGCGTGTCACCCGGCAAAAGGGCATCACCTACCTTCTGGAAGCCGCCCGGTCGTTCCGCAGGGACGCCCAGGTGGTGTTCTGCGCCGGCGCCCCCGACACGCCCGAGATAGAGCGAGAGGTCCGCGCCCAAGTGGACCAGCTCTCGTCCGAGCGCCAAGGGGTGTTCTGGGTGGAGGAGATGTTGCCGCGCCCCGAGCTCGTGCGCTTGGTGAGCCACGCCTCCGTGTTCGTGTGCCCATCGATCTACGAGCCGTTCGGCCTCATCAACATCGAGGCGATGTCGTGCGGCACTGCAGTGGTGGCCAGCGCCGTGGGCGGGGTGCCCGAGATCGTCGTCGACGCTGAGACGGGTTATCTCGTCCCGTACCGCTCGAGCGGCGACGCCTTCGGTTCACCTGCCGACCCCGAGGAGTTCTGCGCAGGCATGGCTGAGAGGGTCAACGCGTTGCTGGACGACCCCCAGTTGGCGAAGCGTTTTGGCGAAGCGGGCCGCAGCAGGGCTCTCGCCGAGTTCACCTGGTCTGCAGTGGCGGCAAAGACGGTCGACGTCTATGAGCAGGTCTTGTCCGGCCGCATCTGACCACCCCGGCGTGGCCCGGTTCGGTGTCAGGGCACCTGTGGCTGGCTGCGCGAGCACAGTCGCCTTCTGGGGACGGTGCCCGCTGGAGGAGGACGGTACCTGCTGGAGGAGGATAGGGCGGCTAGTCTGGATAGATGCCTGCGCTGGCGCGAGGAACCCTTGTCGCAGCAGCTGAGCAGTCACAGGTGGTCCCAGGACAATGATCCGCTTCGAGCACGTCAGCAAGACTTACAAAGGCGAAGTCCCGGCTCTTCGGGACGTGTCGGTTGACATCAGCCGCGGCGAGTTCGTCTTCATTGTGGGGCCCTCAGGATCGGGCAAGACGACCTTTCTCCGGCTCATCACCAAAGAAGAGGGCGCAGACTCAGGCGAGATCTGGGTCGCCGGTAAAGAGGTCGGCGCTCTCGCTCCTTGGAAGGTGCCCTACCTGCGGCGCAACATCGGCTGCGTGTTCCAGGACTACCGCTTGTTGCCGGAGAGGACCGTGTACGAGAACGTCGCGTTCGCTCTGGAAGTCATCGGGCGCTCCCGGACCTTCGTGCGCTCCCAGGTCCCGCAGATCCTTGAGCTCGTGGGTCTCGGCAAGAAGATGGACCGGCGGCCAGGGGAACTGAGCGGCGGCGAGCAACAGCGTGTCGCTGTCGCCAGGGCGTTCGTGAACCGCCCGCTCATCCTTCTGGCAGACGAACCGACAGGGAACCTCGACCCGGCCACCACCGCAGGCATCATGCGCTTGCTCGAGCGCATCAACCAGTACGGGACGACTGTGGTCATGGCCACCCACCAGCACGATGTCGTGGATGCCATGCGCAAGCGCGTGATCGAGCTCGACCACGGGACGATCGTGCGTGACCAGGCCCGGGGCATCTACGGCATGGTGGACGCCTAGCCCTCGGGGCCGGGCTTAAGGCAAGCAGGCAGGACAATGCGCATCGCCAGTACGTACGTGTTCCGCGAGACGGGGAGCAACCTCGTACGCAACGTCGTCATGACCATCGCTGCCGTGATCACCATGGCTGTGTCGCTGTCGGCACTCGGCGGCGTGCTCGTCATGCGCCAGGCGGTCAACGAGGCGAACGTCCAGTTCCAGCACGGCGTCGAGATGATCGTTTTCATGGAGCCCGGCGCTACTTCGCAGGAGATCTCGGCAGTGGGGGGCGAGCTCAAGTCGCTCCAGCCGGCGGCGATCGACCGCTGCAGCTTTTTCGACAAAGCCAAAGCGTGGACGGAGTTCCGCCAGATCTTCCGCCAGGAGCCGGACGTCATAGCCGTTATGCGCCAGACCGAAATGCCCACATCATTCCGCTGCGTGCCGGCCAAGGCACAAAACGTCGGCTTGCTCGCAGACCACTTCCAAGGTCGCCCCGGGGTGAGGAGCGTGGACTACGCGGGCCAGGTCATCAAAGAAGAGCTGGCACATTTCGCCACGTTGCGCAACGTCGCTGTTGTCGTGGCTGTGGCGGTCATGCTCGGGGCCATCGCCCTGGTCATAAACACGATCCAGCTCGCCATCTTTGCTCGCAGGCGCGAGGTCGCTGTCATGAAGCTCGTGGGGGCAACCAACTGGTTTATCCGGGTGCCCTTCATGCTCGAAGGTTTGGCGGAGGGCATCGTCGGTGCGGTGATCGCCTTCGCCGTGACGTACTTCTCGCGCAATACGCTGGCGTCGTTCACAGGCAACAACCCCTTCTTCCCTTCCAAAGCGCTCAACGTGACCTCGCACGACGCCCTCCTGACCGGTCTTCTAGTCCTGGTCGTGGGGGCTCTTGTTGGTGGGCTCGGGTCGGGCTTTGCGGTGCGGCGTTTCCTGCAGGTATAGGTTCCCACGGCGTGGTCGCCAGGTGCCGGGCAACGCTGTGCAACCATTGGTAAGTACGGTCATTGCCGTTGACCAGAGCCTCTTACGGCACTGCGAGGCGTTGGCCGATGTGGGGTTCTTTTTTGGAGCTATCACAACGATCGCAAGCCTTCGGCGTTTCAAACCTAACAAGGAGGAACTGCTCAGCCCGAACCGGAGGATCGCCGGCCGGGCTTCCACCCGCCACTAATAATCGGGTGGCCGCAGCGGCTGTCTAAATATGGCCCTGAGCTGGCGGTTAGTAAGGCGTGCCGCCCCCGTAATTGATCGCCAGCCCCCTGTCAGCCGCCAACCGGAGTCACTAGCTTCGACCCCGAACAATCGCCTATATCGTTGGCGCGTCGGCTCCGCCGCGACGAGACTGTGCCACGTGAGTGGTGCCAGGGTAGCTATAGCGTGCTGTCGGCGGTCCGGGGACGCGGGCCCGACCGATCTCTACCCCGACCCTGATGCCGCGCCGTTGCAGGCAGCCTTCAGTGAACTTGGTGCGCACTCAAGGTTGGTTGCCTGGGACGACCCGGTCGTTGAGTGGGGGTCGTTTTCTCACGTCCTGGTGAGCAGCACCTGGGACAGCGTGGACCGCCCGGGCGACTACCTCGCTTGGGTCAAGCGGGTAGCCGCCCTGTCGACATTGGTAAACCCGGAGCGGGTTATCACATGGAACTTGGACAAGACGCACCAACAAGACCTGGCCAAGGCCGGCGTGCCGGTCATCCCGACCACCTGGGTCAGGCCCGGCAACTTCTTGGCTGCGTTGCCCGCAACGGAGTTCGTCGTCAAGCCTTCGGTCTCGGCAGGCGGTAGGGGCACGGCGCGTTACGCACCAGGTGACCCCGCCGCTCTTGGGCACGTCGAGAGTCTTCATGAGCTCGGGCAGACGGTGATGGTCCAGGAGTACTGCTCGAGGATCGACGAGGAGGGCGAGGTAGACCTGATCTTTGTCAACGGGGCCTGCACTCACGCGGTATTGAAGCGGCCCGCACTGAGCACAGGCGAGGGCGTCGTCGAGCGGCCCTGGGAGCGCATGGCGTGGGCTGGCCGAGTCGCACCGCTCCCTGACCAGCTGGCGGTGGCCAACCGGACGATCGAGGCGGTCGCTGAAGGGGTTGGCTGCATGCCAGTCTACGGACGAGTAGACCTCGTTGGTGGACACTCCGGTGAGCCGCTGGTCCTGGAGGTCGAGCTAATCGACCCGTACCTCTCGTTCGACATGGAGCCGTCCGCAGCTGGCCATCTCGCCACGGCCATTCTTCATCGCTGAAAAACGGACCTGAATGGAACCACCCGCCAAGGAGGGTGGAAGGCAGGATGGTTTTATCGCATCCCAATGCTGCTGCTCGGAGCCATCGGCCTGGTGATGATGCTGATCGCAGTCGCCTGAGAGGCATGGTCCTCGGGCACCCGGGCAACCAAGGCCCACTTTTCCCCATTAAGGATGGCAAAGGTTGTGCTGGCGCATGATGCTGAGCCGCCAGTAAGCCGGTCGTCGCCTGAAACGAACATGGCCAAAGCCCCCTGGTTCGATGGACTTGTCGCGGGGCTTTGGCGAGACTGGGAGTGAGTCCCCCGACCCGTTCACGTTGGCAGCCCACCCTTAAGCGGGCCTACGCATAGGCGTGACAACCGACGCCTACTTGACGGCTAGCAGCTGAACGCCCCTTAGGCTGAGCCGGCGTGAGCCAGCGGATCGAGGACTACGCCATTATCGGTGACACGCACACGGCAGCCCTCGTGGGGCGCGACGGGTCGATCGACTGGTTGTGCGTCCCTCGTTTCGATTCCGCAGCGTGTTTTGCCGCCATCCTCGGCACCCCGGACCATGGCCGGTGGCTCATGGCTCCGGCGGCGGGCGGCCCGGCCACAAAGCGGTGGTACGTCGACGGGACACTTGTGCTCGTGCAGGAGTGGCAGACCCCCGAAGGCGTCGTGCAGGTAACCGACTTCATGCCGCCCCGCCATCACCGGCCCAGGATCTTCCGCCGGGTCGAGTGCACCACAGGTTCTGTCGACATGGTCACCGAGCTCGTGGTCCGGTTCGAGTACGGCTCGCAGGTCCCCTGGGTTATCCGCACCAGTGAGGGGATCCGTGCCATAGCCGGTCCCGACGCCGTGATCGTCCAAAGCCCGGTCGAGCTCGAGGGGGCCGATATGCGCCACCGGGCCAGCTTCCGGCTGTCCGAGGGAGACCGCCTGGATTTCCACCTTCAGTGGGAACCCTCCTACGAGGACGGTAACCACCGCATAGGTGCCGACGAGGCCTTGGAGAGCACCCTGTCTTACTGGGCGGCGTGGTCCGGGCGCCTCCAAGAGGTCCACGGGGAGTGGGAGCAGGCCGTCCAGCGCTCGCTGCTGGCACTAAAGGCTCTCACGTTCGCACCTACCGGCGGGATAGTGGCGGCGGCGACGACATCTTTGCCTGAAGCCATCGGCGGCCCACGCAACTGGGACTACCGCTACTGCTGGGTGCGCGATGCCACGCTGACTGTGGACGGCCTGGTTATGGCCGGCCTGCGCGAGGAAGCCGAGGCATGGCTGTGGTGGCTGGCGCGTGCCGTGGCCGGCGACCCTGCCCAGATGCAGATCATGTACGGGGTGGCGGGGGAAAGGCGCCTGCCCGAGATGGAGCTCGATTGGTTGCCTGGCTACGAGGGTTCGCGGCCCGTGAGGGTGGGCAATGCTGCGTCCCTGCAGTTCCAACTGGACGTGTACGGCGAGCTGATGGAGGCCATCGATATCGCCCGCAACCACGGGATAGACGCCGGAGGTGCGATCTGGGACGTGCAAAAAGCGGTGCTCGCCTTCGTCGAAGACCACTGGGACCAGCCGGACCAGGGCATCTGGGAACTTCGCGGGCCACCCCAGCCGCTCGTGTACTCCCGGGTTATGGCGTGGGTGGCCATGGACAGGGCCGTGCGCGCCGTCGAGGTGCATGGTCTGGAGGGCCCAGTGGACAAGTGGCGCGAGTTGCGCCGCGAAATCCACGACCAGATCTGCGAAAAGGGCTACAACCAGGCCAAAGGCAGCTTTACCCAGGCCTACGGCTCAAACGAGCTCGACGCCAGCTTGCTGATGCTCCCGCTGGTGGGGTTCCTCCCCGTCTCGGACCCCCGCATCGTCGGGACGGTCGAAGCTGTGCAGCGCGAGCTCGTGGTCGACGGCTTCGTGGCGCGCTACCGCAATGAGACAGGAGTCGACGGCTTGCCTGGCACCGAGGGCACGTTCCTGCCGTGCAGCCTTTGGCTTGTGTCGTGCCTGGCGTTCATGGGCCGCGTGGACGAGGCCTCGTCGTTGCTACACCGGGTCGCGGGGGTTGCCAACGACCTCGGCTTGTTCGCCGAGGAGTACGACACTTCCCGCCGACGCTTGGTCGGCAATTTCCCTCAAGCTTTCACCCACGTCGCGTTCGTCAATGCGGCACGTCACCTGTCCGAGGCGCTTGCGGCCCGAGCCTCCTGACTGCACTGGCGACCGAGCCCGGGTGGGTCAGCGGCAAAAGGTGGCCGGCTCCGGGGACGGCTTCGAAGGTGGCGCATGCCAGGGCCTTGGCCAGGTTGCGCCCAGCCCGAGCGCCCACCACGTGGTCCGCTGTCCCGGCCAGCACGACCACCGGGGCGTGGACCAGGCCGAGCGTGGTTGCCATGCCCGGCAGTTCGTAGACGAGTGCCTGTTGCTCTCGGGCAAAGCTGCGCCAGGTCCCCGGGCTGCGCCATGAGCGCACGAGTTCCTCCACTCGGGCACTGCCTACACCCCAGGTCGAGGCCTTCCACCCGGCCAACTTGGCGCCCGGCCCCCAAGTGAGGAGCCGACCGGTGGTACCCAGGCTTGTCGCCGCCAGGGCAGTGCCGATCACGGTGCGAGCCAGGAGGCGGTCGACGCGGGTGGGAGCTTCGAGGGGGGACACTGTGGCGACCAGGACGAGCCCGGCACATCGAGCGGGGAAAGTGCCGGCGAGTGCCAGGGCAACGCCCCCGCCCCAGCTGTGGCCGGTGAGGATGGCACTGGAGATGTCGAGGCGGTCCATCAATTTGACGACCTCGTTGGCGTTGGCGGCGAAGCCGCCGGCCCGGCCTCCGGTGCGGCCGTACCCGAGGCGGTCGGGTACCACGACCCGGTGGTCGCGGGCGAGATCGCCGGCCACTGCCGACCAGTCGGCGCGGCTGCCGGGTTGGCCGTGTAGGAGGACTACCGCTGGCCCCTCGCCGCGCACGTTGGCCCGCAGCGGCGGTGGGCGCCTCATCAGCGTTCTGGGCCTAAGGAATTGACCATGTGGTTGGCTGCCGCCCGGAAATAGGTGAGTATTTGCGCCTCGTCCAGGGGGCTCACCTTTAGCTGGTGGACGGCGGCAGTCATGTGCGCCAGCCAGCGGTCGCGCTCGTCATTACCAATAGTGAACGGCAAGTGGCGAGCTCGCAGCTGCGGGTTGCCCCGGCGGTCGTTGTAGGCCCGCGGGCCCCCGAAATACTGCGCCAGGAACAGGCACAAGTTTTGTTTCGGCTCTGCCAAGTCCTCGGGGTAGAGCGCCCTCAGGACCTCGTCCCGTTCGACGCCGTCGTAGAAGTGATCCGTCAGCCTTTCGAAAAACTCCATACCGCCGAGGCGGTCGTACATCGTCTTGGGGGCGCCAGGGCGCGGGGCGCTCGCCTTGGGCGCACCCGGCTCGGGGGCGCTGTTGGTGCCAACGGCGTCATCAGGGGCCACTGGGTTGTTGTATTCCTTCCCGGTACCGTTCGAAGCTTGGGGCGCCAGAGGCTTCGCCAAAAATGGTCTGCCGGGCACGAAG
>DASSZK010000219.1:0-8900 GCA_035702845.1 Acidimicrobiales bacterium | reverse complement strand
TCAGCCGGAACCGTCCCTGTCGCTTCGAGCAACTCGTCGTGCCACCTCGCGGGATCTCCAGTCCTTCTTCTGACCACGGTCGCGGCAAGAGCGTTGGTCATCGGAGCGACCTGCCACCCGAAAAACCCGAACCTTGCACCGAATCTGGACACTCACGGAGATCAAGCACTCAACGAGCGTCCTCAACGTGCCGAAACTCCTCGGGATGGTCAGGAGTCTGAGCCTTAAGCCGCGGTCCGACGACTTGCGCCCGCGCGAGGCTGACGATGATGGCTTCAGCATCATTGAGGTGATGATCGCTGGGCTAATAATGCTCATAGCAGCCGTGTCGCTCGGCGCGGTAATGCTCAACGCTACCGCCGCCGTTGCGCTGAGCCAGCAGAGCCAACAGGCCAGCGAACTCGCGGCGGGGGTAATCGCCGAGGTAGAAGGGCTGAGCTGGGCGACCGTGTCCAACGGGCTCAACAACAACGCTGCGTCCGATCCCTACTTCGCTGGAGACGTCAATATCAGCGGAGCGAGCTTAGCGGCGGGTAACCAGTGTTTTGAGGGGATGCCTCTCGTTGTGACCGGGTCCGTCGCGCCTAGCTGCCCCGCCGGCAGCAGTCAGGGCGGCCCGTCGTACCCTTGGCAACCAGTAAGCGGGCCAACCTGCGCGACCGCGCTGTCGACAACCCTCGCCATCTCGACTACCGCACCACTCGTGCCCCATCTGAGTTGCGTGACATTGGCCGGCGCAGCCACCGGAGGGACGACCTTTGAGATCGCCGTCTATCCGACCCTCCTGAGCGGCTCGTCGGTTTCTGCCACCGGCGCGCAGATTGAGGTCACAGTCGTCGTCACCTGGGGTAGCGGGTCGGCGCAACCCGGCACCGGCCGGGCTCGTGTCACCGACACCGTAGTTGTGACCGATTGCGGTACGACTGGTGCCAGGTGCGCGTGAACTCCTACCCGGAACCTCGCCGCGACCAGGATGGCGGCTTTACCATCGTCGAGATGGCAATCGCGACCGCACTCGGGCTCATCATCATGCTCGCCTCGTTGGGCGCCGTGATAGAGGGGCAGCGTTCGCTGACCACCGTGATGAACCGAACTAGCGATATCAACGCGGCGCAGTCAGTGCTAACCCGTATAGCCACCGGCGTCCGAGGTGCGTCAGCCGCAAGCATCATAACTAGCGGCTCACAGTCACAACTCTGGTTACAAGCATCTGGGACCTGTACTGAGTGGGTATTCACCGGCGCGCCCACTAACGCTCTTGAACTACAAACAGGCACTTCTCACTTATCCATGTCAACACCCCCCGCTGTAGAAATATCCGGCGTCACCTCAGGATCCTTCAGTGGCTTCACTAACTATCCAGGTTTAATAGATGTCACGCTTAGCGTCCAGGCGAAGACGAGCAGTTCTGCCAACGGGTACCAGGCAGCAACCGCGCCTATAAAACTCGAGACGCAAGTCGACGACCCGAACATGTCAGGTGCAGTCGGCTCCGGTTACCCAGGGAGTTGTTGAAGATGAAGAAGGCCAGTAAGCCAGGCAGCGGCCCGGCCGGCGACGAAGGCGTCGCACTACTCGCAGCGATGCTCTTAGTGCTTATGGTGACTATGATCGGTACGGTTGCCGTGGCGGAGAGCCTGAATGGCAGCCACCGAGCCGCCAGCACAGCAAAGGGCCTACAGACCGTCAGCGCCGCCCGGGCTGGGTTGGACGCCGCAATTGCAGATGTCCAGTCCCAGCTCACAGCGGGAGCCATATCGTGCCCGTCAACCTACTCCGTAAACGCTGCCACAGCCTCCGGAGCGGTCAATGGCGCTAGTGGCGAATCCTATGTCCTTGCCTATAAGGTTCTCTCGTCAGCGCCCTCCTCTAGCGAAGTGGCTCGACTAGAGAACGGTACGGACGGGGCAACATTATGTTCCAGCACTGGCTCCATACTCACCAGCGCTCAGTTGGCGGCTGAAACAGGGACATTTTACATAGCTCTAGCTTCCCAGGGACATACCACCTCTTCTGCCTATAACTGGTCTACGTCGCCATACTCGATCGCGGTCATGTCGCTCACCCCTGAGGCTGGAGCCAGCTTCACTAACGGTCTCTACGGTGGACAAGCAATAGATACCCCGGGGAACATGGTAATGACGGGCAGCGGCGCGACATATACCAACGGTCAGTTGCAGTGCTCCTCGGCGAACCACTACTGGGCGGGGGACGTATGGGCAACTGGCGGGGTAACAGCCGGCGACTGTCAAATACGTGGCAACTTATACGTTGCCGGCTCTGTCAGCCTTACGGGCTGCACAGCCCCAGACGTCACCGGCGGCATTTATGCTACGGGGTCTGTGGGGATGAGCGGCGGTTGCGAAGTTGAGGGCGACATTGTCGCCAATGGAGATGTTTATTTCTACGGAGGCGGCGACACGCTCGGCAATATTGATGCCTTCGGCACCGATGCCAGCTCTCCAGTGATGTTAAGTTCTTCACTAGCCAGTCCCCTCTCCACCGGTGGCACGATCACGGCTCTCGCCATTGAGAGCACAACAATATCCAGCTCGATGCCAGCTGGGACTCAGATCGTCGTACAATACGGCGCGCCTGGCAGCACCTGGCATGCCCAGACGTGGACGACGAGCGCCATAGTGAGTAGCCGTAGCCCTGTTACTTCCATACCGGTATCACCACAAGTACCAAATTACTCCTATCCCGCGGGCAGCGAGGTCGAGAGCCTCGGCACGCCATGCGGGACCAGTGTGTGCTTGACAAGCGGCGCTGGGCATGGCTGGTCCTACCAAGCTAATAATGTTTACACTACGAACGGGACCTACCAAAATACGAATGCGCCTATCCATGGCTCGGCTTATGTACCGCCGTCTGGCGCATGGTCACCGGCCTGCCCCGTACCGGCGGGCTCAGGCGTTACCTGTACAGGTGGAGAACTTGCGCCTCTGCCGATCCAGCTGTTCCCGACATTCGGCTATCCGTCGACAGCCTTCCCAAGCGGGACGTGGACATATTACGATGATTCTGGAGACTCCTGTACGTCCAACCCGAACGGTCCAGGGTTGGCGAACCCGGCAACGTACAACGAGATCGAGAACCCGCCGTCGGCACATCTTGTCGTTTATACACCATGCGCTTTGCAACTGGACGATGCTGCAACCGGTGGCCAATTAACCATAACGGCCAACATGGCAATATTCGCAGCCGGTGGTTTCTTCTTCGATAACTGGAACACGCCAGCCGTAACAGGTGGGGGTAGCTGCACAAGTGCTTCACCTTGCGATGTTTATTTCGTGGTGCCCTGCAACAGTTCTTGCGATAACAGCGGGGCCGGCCCGTTCCCCGCGAACGGTCTCGGCGCTGCCTGCCCAACCGGCGTGACCGCGTCGCTGACCTCTTTGTCCGCAGCGCTGTCTACGAGCGGACCGATCAGTGCACTCCCGGTCAGTTCAACATCCACAGCCCTACCTGCCGGGGCCACCGTATACACGAGCAGCGGTAGCAACGTACAAAGCTGGACTCTCACAGCGGCAGTCCCGGCGGGAGCGACGTCTCTACCAGTTAGTGCGCAGACCCCCAACTATGCCTATGGTCGTCGGAGCAGCGTGACATACCAGCAATTGGACGGAGACATCCTGATGACCGCGGGAGTGGATGGGTCGACTTTGAAGTCCTTCTTCTATACGCCGGACAATTTTTGCGCATCTGGTACCCCCGGCAGTTCTGGCGACCCGATAACCGGCCAAATCTACGTTGGCGGCTATGTGGAGTTATCATCCCAGCTATTCCTTAAGGCCGACACCAGCCTCGGCTCTATTATTGCTACGGCACCGTCTGGATATAATGCCTCAGTGCTCTCGATGGGCTAGGCGACAAGCCCAGCCCCTAACGAGAATCGCGTCCTGCTACGTATACTAAGTTTGCCCACGCGACTATCTGGCGTCCACGCCCCTTGGTGCTTCCTGGCCGGCCTGCGGCTTTGACTACGGGTTGAGCGGCGGTTCCTAAAGAGTCTGCCTCTTCTGGCGTCGTGGTCGGTGCCTTGAGGGACAATGCAGCGAGCTGGGACCGGCACTCGGCCCCGGTCAGCCGGCGCGCCGCTAACCGGATGCACCCTAACCCAGTCACTGAGGCGGCTCCCGACGTACGCCGAAACGCGGCACCCGAAACATTTGGGGCGAGCAAACGTACACACCCTCCCCGACTCTGACGCACACGTGAACCGCTGACGATCCTGCGGCGTCTCAAGGATTGCCCACGACTCTCCGATAACAAAGATGTGAGCCTCCTGCGCGACCACGAGCCGACGGCCGCTAGCAGACACTCGACGGCTATCAAACACTCGGCATCTTTGGACCTGAGCTCTGCTGCTTCAACTGTCAACATCGTGCCTGCGGCGGTTGCTATCGTGCCGACCTACAACGAGGTCGCTAACCTCGCCGACATTTGGGCCCGCCTCCGGGCGGCCGCGCCGGACGTGGGTTTGCTGATCGTGGACGACAACAGTCCCGACGGCACGGGCGAGCTCGCGGATAGGCTCGCAAAACGAGACCCCTTGACTTGGGTGATTCACCGCCCGGTCAAGAACGGGTTGGGCCCGGCGTACGCCCAGGGTATGCAGTGGGCGTTGGACCACGGTGCCCGCTATATCATCGAGATGGACGCCGACGGTTCCCACCCTCCCAATGCCCTGCGTGCGATGCTGGAAGCAGCCATCGCTGGGGCCGACCTAGTCATCGGTTCGCGGTACATCGCTGGTGGCGCGACGGTCGGATGGTCGGCATGGCGCCTGGCGCTCTCTCGCGCAGGCAACGCATATGTTCGAGCGGCACTTGGCCTCGAAGTCCACGACTCTACAAGCGGCTTCCGTGTCTATCGAGCCAGCGCGCTCCGCCGAATCGACCTGGGCGGTGTGACCTCCCAAGGCTACTGCTTCCAGGTAGAGATGACACTGGCCACGGCCTTAGCGGGCCTTAGCATCCGCGAGATCCCGATTAGTTTTACAGAGCGCGAACGGGGCAAGTCCAAGATGAGCTGGGCTGTGACCATCGAGGCACTTCTCCGTGTCACACACTGGAGCGTCGTCGGTCGCCGCTGTCCGAAGGGTCCAGCATTTTCGGCGGTCCGTTCCGGCCGCGGCCAGCCCGAGACGACGACCGCCCCGCTTTAGCTCTGGATGCGAAGCGCGCTCCTTGAACCGCGGCGGTTGGTGATCGGCACAAGCGCAGGGCTGATCGTGGCGACCGCCTTGACGCTTGTTTTGGGGGCCGCTACCAAGCTCCCGTGTATGGGGACACTCGATGCGGGCTTGCTTCCTCACCGGTACTGCTATGCCGATGTCGCGAACCTGTTCGTACCGCGGGGCCTTGGCCGGCACATCTTCCCATACGTGCACGGCGTTATGGCTACCAGTGGAACCGGCAACGTCTTCATCGGGCATGGCGAGATCGAGTACCCGGTTCTTACTGGCATTTTCGTGTGGTTGTCGGCGCTACCAGTATCGACACCAGGAGCTTTCCAGGTGTCCACCTGCCTCATGCTGACACCTTTCGGCGTTCTCGGTGCGTGGTCTCTCTGGCGCATGACGGGAACTCGCGCGCTCTACTTCGTCTTGACGCCCGCCTTCGTTACCTATGCGTTCCTAAATTGGGACCTCATTGGGTTAGGTCTGGCTATGGCGGCCCTGTACATGTGGCAGCGGGACCGCCCCAATTGGGCTGCTGTGCTGCTGGCTCTTGGGACATGCGCAAAGCTGTGGCCCGGCCTGCTCCTGCTGCCACTTATCACCGAGTACGCCCTCATCAACAGGCGTCGCGCCATCCATATTGCAGCCATCGCCACCGCGACCGCCGCGTTGGTGAACGCACCGTTCATCCTTATCAATCCCCGTGGTTGGTACATACCGTTCGAGTTCCAGTCGCGTCGCGGCGTATCTATAGATACAAACAGCCTGTGGTACTGGGATGCCCACTGGCTGCCGACGGCCTCCGTCAACGCCCTGTCGACCTTTGCCGTTGCAGTCGGCCTGCTAGCGCTCCTCACCTGGAGCGTGCGCTGCTACCACCGTAGCGGCACGTACCCCTTCCTTCACGTATCCGCTGCCAGCGTCGCATGGTACTTACTCGCCTGGAAGGTGTACTCCCCTCAGTACGACCTCTGGCTACTCCCGTTCTTCGCTCTTGTGGTCTACAAAAGGCGGATCTGGATCAGCTTTGTACTGGCAGACCTGCTGCTATACATTTGGTGGCTACTTGCTCCGCCTACAACACTCGACTGGCTACTCGCTCTTGTCGTCTTTTGGAGAGCAGCGACAGTGATCTGGTTCATTCGGGCCTCTCTCACGAGTACGTTTTCGCGCGAGCACTCCGAGGCCTACTCGAGTACCGGGCTGATCGCCCATCTCTTGTCGAGATGACCAGTCCTCAGCAGCTACTACGGAGCACACGCGCCAATAGTGAGAGCGGCAGGCCCAGCCTAAGCAACCATATCGCCACGAGTGAATCAGACGGTGTGGCCTACGAGGTCTCTCCGCCTTCGGGCCTCGAACTGGTTGCGACCCCCCGACGCGGCGCGCAACGTGCGACGGCTCTTGATGGCCTACGCGGTATAGCGGTCTGCTGCGTAGTGCTCTATCACTTTCATATGCCGGGAACAGGACTGCATCATTTAGTCGGTGGTTGGGCGGGCGTTGACATCTTCTTTGCGCTGTCCGGGTTCCTTATAACAACTTTGCTCCTAAGCGAATTCGAGAGCACCGGTCGAGTCGACTTACGTGCATTTTATGAACGTCGTTTCTGGCGGCTCGTCCCCGCACTCGTCCTATTACTTTGCGTGTACGAGATGGTGACTATATTCGTGTGGTGGCCTGGCCAAGCCCACGCGTACGGCCCACTTGCGCGGCTACAGAACTTGGGCATGGTATTTTCTGGGCTGCTCAACTGGTTTGGGATTGCCGGCCAACCCACCCCACCCGGGTTCGGTGGCTTGTGGTCCCTCGCCGTCGAGGACCAATTCTATCTCTTATGGCCACTACTACTCATAACTCTCATGACTGGCCGCAGCACTGGAGGACGCCGCGCCTACGTCTCGACGCTGCGCATGGCCATAATTCTTGCGACTGGGTCTGCGATAGAGTGTTTTGCCTTGTACCCCAGTCACCCCGACCAGGTCCGGATCTACTTCGCGACAGACACTCGAGCACAAGGACTCTTGGTGGGTGCGGCGGCAGCAATCGCTATCCGACTCGTGAACCCCATTCGGCAATTCCTTACCGGGGGACTTGCTTTGCTCGGTGCCTCTGCCATTATGCTGATAGTGGCTACCGTGAACGACGGAAACGCATTTCGCGTTGAGGGCTCATTCACCCTGTTGGCTTGTTCTTCCGTTGCGGTGATTGTTCATTGCATTTGGTACCCAGACAGCCGATTTGGGCGAGCCTTGTCACAGTCAGTTCTCCAATGGCTCGGAAGGCGTTCATATGCCATCTACCTCTGGCATGTACCGATCGCAACCGTCCTCTACAACGACTCACCGATTACCCACTCCAGCACACGTGGTGGGTGGCTGGCTTACCTGGCTGGCGTCGCCGCCACGCTCACACTTGCGGAACTGTCGTGGCGCCTTGTCGAGAAACGCGCACTCGCCTATTCACGTAGCCGCCGGACAGCGGTGAGACAATCCCAGAGTCTTACGATGGCGAGGGGAACGCCGTAGGTTTCGCAGCACCCGCTGACCTCTCGGGGCCGGCTCGACTTATTGGTACCTCGCGCGGCGGCGCGTCCTTATCTGCCTGTTACCGGCAACGGGGGGACACCGGTGCCCTCATGCCTGCTCGTCCACCAAAACACCGATCCCTCCGGAGCGCCATGGGTCCCCTCCGACCGAAACGACGCCCGGCTCGGCGGGGATTCTACGCAGTGTGGCACTCTGCCACGGCAGCGGGCCGCCGACCACGGCTGAACGCTCGCCGGCGCCGTACGAGCTCTCAAGCCGTGCGGGCTCTCAAGGCATAGGAGAAGCTCTTGCATCAGCCGACATGTGCTCCCGCCCTTTGTTGCCCCCTTACCATCTTCACCGGGCCTGGGCGAGCAAGACTCGGGCCTGAGAAGTCCGACAGTGCCGGCATGGCTCACTGCCCCCTGCAGCAGTAGATGGCCTGGGGGGTGTTGCCACCGGCACGGTCGGTGCGTGGACCTCTGATGGGGACATGCGGCTAGATCGCTGTTCGTAAGGTGGATGACGGCGAGCGCACCAATGGACGGCCTTCCCGGAGGATAACTGGACGAGGGAAAGGACGAAAAAGCGTTGCCCGTTCCTGAGGAAGTGGACGTGTGGGTCGGCCTGGACGTCGGCAAGGAAGAGCATTTCGCAGAAGTGCTCGACGATCATGGCGAGCGCCTTTTCTCACTGAGCCTGGCCAACGACCAGGCAGCACTGCAGGGGCTGGTGGAGCGTGCCAGGCGCCACGGTACCCCAGCCTTGGTCATCGACAAGCCCGGCTCCATCGCGCAGCTCGCCCTGGCAGTTGCCCGCTCTTTGGAGACGCCGGTGGCCTACGTCCCGGGCCTGGTCATGCGCCGTGCGGCCGATCTGTACCCCGGAGAGGCCAAGACTGACAAGCGCGATGCGTTCGTTATCGCCGACACCGCTCGCACCCGCCGTCGCCAGGTGCACTGGCTCGACGCGGGCTCTGACGACCTGCTCGACCAGCTGCGGGTGCTGAACGGCTTCGATGTCGACCTGGCTGGCGACCAGACGAGGCTCGCCAACAGGCTAAGGGACGCCCTGGCCAGCATCTCACCAGCTCTCGAGCGAGCACTCGGCGCCCGGCTTTCTCAGGCCGGCGTAAGGGACCTACTGGCCAAGTACCCGACCCTCAGTGCGCTGCGCTCGCCAGGACG
>DASSZK010000161.1:0-3865 GCA_035702845.1 Acidimicrobiales bacterium | reverse complement strand
GTCTGCCACCAGGCTGGGCTCGTCGAAAACCACCTTCAAGCGGTCCAGGCCGCGCGATACTGGTCTCACTGGAAGTGCCTCCTGGCGTTCTGACGATTGGGACTTTAGACATCACAATCGTTGCAGGTCAGGAGGCCTTTCACGCGGACGGGCGGGCTACGGGGCAGCTATGGGACGGTGTTTCCAGGCTTAGACAGGGGCGCCGGCCAGAAATAGGCAGGGTAGCCATGAAGGCCGGGTAGCCATGAAGGCCGGGTAGCGAGGACAGGTAGGCAGCCAGGCTGGCCTCAGCGCGCCAAGGGCAGCGGCTTTATGTCCGCCAGGGGCGCGTCTGGAGCCACCTCGGCATGAGCTGCTAGCAGTGCGGCGCGGTACCGGGTGACCCTCTCGGCCACCTCGGCCACCTGTTCGCTCACCTCTACGCACGAACCGTCGGCCATAACAACGACCGTGCAGGGGCTACCCTCCACTGCCTGGATGAGGTCGGCGTCCACCCGCAGACGCTCCCCGCAAAGCCCGGTCAATGCCAACATGAAATCCGCCTCCGGCCCGTTCTCTCGCCATGGAACCCGCTCGCAAATGTGATCGGCACGACCCGGCCGGGGTTTAGCCGGGAACAGCCCAACCGCAGTGCGGACACCCTAAAGTCCTTGCATGGAGGAAATTTCCGCCATCCCGAAGGGGCTGGGAGCCGACGACCTGCGGCGTAACCGCGAGTACCTGAAACGGGCGGCGTACGCCGACGACGTGCTCTTCCGGGAGCGCCTGTCGCTGTACGACTACCAGCAGCCGCGGATCGACCTGGTGGCCGAGGTGCTGGCTCACTTGGGCGAATTGCGGGGCGCGACGGTGCTCGATGTCGGCTGCGGTAATGGGCAGTACCACGACGGGCTGGTGCGGGCGGGCGCGAGGGTGGTGGGCCTCGACCTGTCTACCGGGATGCTCGCGGCGGCGCGCTCGGTCCACGGGGGGCCCTTGGCAGCGGCCGACGCCGCCGCCTTGCCTGTCGCTGACGGGCGTGCGGGTGCCGCTCTGGCGATGCACATGCTCTATCACCTCCCCAATCCCGCCGGGGCCTTGGCCGAGCTGGCCCGCGTGCTGAGGCCCGGAGGGCGTTTGGTGGTGGCCATCGGCGGGGAGCGCCACCTAAAGGAGGCGGCGGAGCTGTGGCTGCCCCTCCTCGCCGAAGAAGGCGTGGACGCTGATGTCCGGGACGCCGGCTTCGTCCAAGGCAACCTGTGGCCTTCGGATCTCGACGCACTGCTCGGTGACTATTTCGGCGACGTGCAAATGCACTTATTGGCGAGCACCATCGTTTTGCCGGATCCCGGCCCCCTTGTGCGCCACGCCGTCACCACCAGTGCATGGCGGGTGGGACAAGAGCAGGGCGCACGCATGGCTGAGCGATTTGCGGCTGAGTTGGGAAAAGTCATCGACCGCTCCGGGATCTTTACGTTGACCACCGAGGTGGCGCTGTTCAGCGCCGTTCGCCCATGAGGCCGCCGGTCTAGACCATCTGCACGCCCCTGCCACATCAGCCCTGGTCAGAAGCTTGCCATGCGCCTCGGAGTCGAGCTGTGGCGTTAACATAGCGGAAACATTTGCCGTCCAACCTTGACACCCCCGGGCCGTCGTGCAACGGTAACAGCGGAGAGCCAACACAAAATCAGCGCCCAGGCCCGCAGGCCGCCGGTCGACCACATCCGTCGACGTACGGTCCCGGTTCGCGTGCGCTGTAAATACCTATTTGGGGGGAACCGATCGAGATGGGAACTCTTTATGGGCGCGCGCCTTCGCGCCCTCGGCTGCTGTCGCGCCTGGGCTGGCGGTCCAAAGTCGCCGCCCTGGTGGCCATTCCGGCCCTGGCCTTGGCCCCACAGGCGGCGACGCTGGTTACAAGTGGGAGCGCTTCTGCCGCAACTGCGCCACCCGAGCTGCCCGTCGCGGTCACGAACAATTCGGGCACGGCCGACGCAACCTATGTGTACATAATCGGCCACAACACGTCGACCAACCAGGACGGGTACATAGACGGCTCGGGTACCTTCCACGCGTGGAGCTACCCCTCGAGCATCCCCGCCGGCCAGCCCAACCCCGCCACGCCCGATTTCTCCATTGCAGGGCCGGGTAACGGCGCCTCGGAGGACATTTACCTTCCCCAGAACATCGCCGGCGGCCGGATCTACATGTCCTTCGGCGCCAAATTGCAGTTCTTCCTCACGACCAACGGACTTGTGCAGCCCGCCCCATGGGCCAGCGGCGACCCCAACCAGAACACCTTGTTCGACTGGGTCGAGTTCACCCGTAGCGCCACCGGGTTGGACATCAACACGACAATGGTGGACATGTTCAGCGTGCCGTTCGCCCTCAGCGTGACCGACACCAACGGGACCACCCAGTCGGAGGGGCAGCTGGTCAGCAACGGCCGAGCCAACATCTTCAGCCAGATCGCCGCCCTCGGCGGCAGCTGGCCCAACCTCATCTACAACGACCCGACTACCGGCCAACCACTTCGGGTTATCGCACCCCTGCACGGCATCGAGGCGAGCTCGTTCCCCTCGACGTTCCTCGACAGCTATGTGAGCGCCGTGTGGTCCTATTACCAGAGCCACACCCTGACGGTGAGCACGGGGGCGGCCACTTATACCGGGACGGTAAGCGGCAGTTCGTTCAATTTCGTGGACTCGACGGGCGCCGCCATCGGCTCGATCGCACAGCCCACCACCTCTCAGGTGTTCGGCTGCTCCGGGCCGCTGCAGCCGGGCGGCCAGCCCAATGAGACGGCCATCCTTGCGGTGGGCGCTGTCGTCTGCGCCGCCCTCAACCGGGGCACCCTGTCGACATCGAGCTTCGCCGGCTCCGACACGCAGCCGACCTCCAACGCCTCCTCGTTTTATACGATCGCCACCTCGAACCTTTACGCAAAGGTCATGCACCAGAACTCGGTGGACGGCAAAGCCTACGGTTTCGCCTTCGATGACGTGGCCGGTTTCAGCACGAACATCAACGACGGCTCGACGCAGTCAGCCAGCATCACTGTGAGCCCGTTCACCGGCTCGACCACCACGACTACGACTGCGCCCTCGGCAACGACCACAACCGCGCCGGCCACCACGACGACGGTTGCGCCCCAGGGCTACAACAACACCGGTATCAGCGCGGACTCCAACCCCGGCGGTGCCAATTTTGACGGGGGCGGTTGGAGCTACTCGGCGACAGCGCTCGCCAACGCCGGGACAAGCCCCGGGTCGACTGTCGCTTCGGACGGTTTCAACTTCACCTGGCCCAACGTGGCCGCCGGCTCGCCCGACAACTGGCAGGCAGCGGGCCAGACAGTCAGTGTGGGTCTCCCCGCCGGCTCGTCACAGCTCGGCATCCTCGGCGCTGCTGGTAGTGCGAGCTCATCTGGCTCCTCGGGTACGGCAACCGTGAACTACAGCGACGGCACATCTTCGACCTTCACGCTGTTGATGCCTGACTGGGCGCTCGGCGGGGGTGGCGACGCCCTGCCGTCGGGTTACACCGAAGCCATAACCAGCGCCTACCGCAACAGCTCAGGCGGCTCCCAGACCCTCACGATGTACGTGTTCGCTACTTCTGTCCCCATCAATTCCGCCAAGACCGTCACCTCTGTCACGCTCCCCTCGTCCGTGAGCAGCGGCAACCTGCATGTGTTCGCCTTTGCCGGCAACGGTACGGGGAGCACCGCTTCGTGCTCCGGCGAGGGTAGTGCTGGCGCGGACATCTCGGCGGACTGCTTTGCTGCCTCGTCGGGGAGCCCAACGGTCACGGCCACTTCTGACCCATCGCCCTCGGGTGTGGATGCAAACCAGGTGTCCCAGATCGCTAACGGCGTGCAGTTGCA
>DASSZK010000131.1:0-3255 GCA_035702845.1 Acidimicrobiales bacterium | reverse complement strand
CGCTCGGCCGCCAGCCGGAGCTCGGCGTCGGACGCGGGCAGGCCGGTGCATACGTCGAGGACCATCTGGATGTCGGCTCCAAGCAGGCGCTGCACCTCGACGGCCCCTTCGGGCGTCAGGCGCTGCCACGAGCCGTCATATGTGCTGCGAAAGGTCACCCCGTCGTCGTCAACACGGCACGGCACCGACATGACCTGGAACCCACCTGAGTCCGTCAGGAAGTGCCCTTCCCACCCTGTGAAACCGTGCAGGCCGCCAAGCCGGGCGACCTCCTCGGCCCCGGGCCGCAGCATCAGGTGATAGGTGTTGGCCAGCACCACCTCGGGTTGGAGGACGTCGAGGTCCTGGGCGCTCAGCAGGCGCACGGCACCGCGGGTCCCCACCGGCATGAAGCAAGGGGTGCGGATCTCGCCCCTTGCCGTACGAAGGATCCCAGACCGCGCCGCTCCTGAGGTTGCGCCTACGCGAAATATGCCGACGTCGCCAGGCGCTGGGAGAGGCAAGAGGGCCGGGGTCAACTCGAGACCGGGCACAGGGGTCAACTCGACGCCAGCCCACTGCGCGCCACGATCATGGCGTCGCCGAAGGACAAGAAGCGGTACCCCTGGGCCAGCGCCAGTTTGTAAAGGTCACGCCAACCGGGACCGGCAAAGGCCTCCAAGAGGACGAGCAGGGTGCTGCCAGGCTGGTGGAAATTGGTCATCAGTACGTCGACGACCTTGAACTCGCTCCCTGGCTGGAGGTACAGCTCGGTCCGGCCTGCGAGTTGCCCAATGGCGGCCGCCGACTCGAGCGCCCGCACAGTGGTGGTCCCGATGGCGATCACACGGCGAGCCGTCTGGCACAGCTCCCAGGTCTGCTCGGGGACCGTAAAGCGCTCGGAGTGCATCGTGTGGTCCTCGCTGCGCTCGCCCTTGATCGGTTGGAAGGTACCGAGCCCGACCGCCAAGTCGACGGCGGCGACCGTGGCACCCCGCTCAACGCAGGCGCCCAGAACTTGCTCCGTCAGGTGCAGCCCAGCAGTCGGCGCGGCGACGCTGCCGGGTTCGCTGGCATACACCGTCTGGTAGCGCTCAGGGTCGTCGAGACGTCGGTTGATGTACGGCGGCAGCGCCAGTTCCCCGAAGGCATTTATGTCATCGACCAGGCTCTCCACGTATCGTCGGCCGTCGCCCACGCGCTCGCCTATGCGCAGGACCGCCTTGGGCCCTGAGTACAACACCGTGCCGGGGGCCAGCCTGCGCCCAGGCCTGACCATGGCTTCCCAGTGCCCGGGACGACCTGGGACAGCCTCCAAAAGCAGGACCTCAGCCTCCCCTCCCGTCTGCTTTGCCAACCGCAGCCGGGCGGGGACGACCCGGGAATTGTTGACCACGATGACATCCCCGGGGCCGACCAAGCCGGGGAGGTCCCGGACGTGCTTGTGCTCAGGCCGCTCGCCCAGGGCGACCAGTAAGCGCGCCGAATCGCGAGGGTGCGCCGGCACCTGGGCGATGGCCTCTTCGGGCAGTTCGTAGCGGGGAGTCTGCATATAGAGCGGATCCGGAAAGCCAGTTGATCAGGGACCCCATAGGGTGCCTGCTTGCGGGGCGCTCGCGCCACTCGGCGGCACCTCACCCCCGTTCACCGCTAGCCGGCCCGCCTCCGGGGCCACGGGTACCGGCAGGTGCAGGTGCTGCCATGCCATCGCGGTGGCGACCCGTCCTCGCGGCGTACGCATCAGCATCCCCAGCTGCAAAAGAAACGGCTCGTAGACGTCCTCCACCGTCTCAGGTGCCTCTCCGACAGCGATGGCAAGGGTGCTGAGACCGACCGGTCCGCCACCGAACCGCTGGCAGAGGGCGGCAAGGATGGCGCGGTCTACTTTGTCCAGACCCAGCTCGTCCACCTGGAAAAGCGTCAGCCCGCCAGATGCGACACCACGGTCTATGCTCCCGTCCCCCCGCACATCAGCGAAGTCACGCACTCGCTTGAGCAACCGGTTGGCGAGGCGCGGTGTGCCGCGTGATCGCTTGGCTATCTCGGCTCCGCCGCCCTCGTCAATCGACGCGCCGAGCAACCCGGCCGAGCGCCGGACGATCAGCTCCAGGTCTTCGGGCCGGTAGTAATCGAGGCGGGCAACAAAACCGAAGCGATCTCGCAAAGGGCCTGTTATCAGCCCTGTCCGGGTAGTGGCACCAACAAGGGTGAAGCGCGGCAGGTCCAGGCGGAGGCTGCGTGCCCCGGGGCCCTTGCCGAGCACGATGTCGAGCTGGAAGTCCTCCATGGCCGGGTAAAGGATCTCCTCCACCGGGCGAGCCAGGCGATGGATCTCGTCCACGAACAGCACATCTCCCTCGGCTAGGTTCGTGAGCAATGCGGCGAGGTCTCCGGCGCGAACCAGCGCCGGGCCCGAGGTAACACGGAAACCCGCACCCATCTCGGCGGCGACGATGGCGGCCAGAGAGGTCTTACCCAGGCCCGGCGGCCCGGCGAAGAGCATGTGGTCGACCGGCTCACCCCGGAGCCTGGCCGCCTCCAGCATGATGGACAGGTGCTCTTTTAGTTCAGCCTGGCCCACGAACTCGGCCAGGTGACGCGGTCGCAAGGACCGCTCGTCCACCTCTTCCATGTCATGGGCCGTGGGAGCCAACAGCCGGTCCTCTGAGGAGCCGGCGGCCCCCGCCGTCTCGGTCGGGCCGCTCGCGGCTACGCCATCTGGGCCGCTCGCATCAAGCCCCAGGGGCGCGTCGGTGCCGTACCAGCTCACCGGGTGCCGGCCAGTTCGCGCAGGGCGAAGCGCACGAGCTCAGAGGTGCCCCCGGTACCGGGTAGGCGCGACACCGCCTGGCGCACCTCTTCTACGCCGTAGCCGAGCCCGGCCAGGGCGGCGCGCACCTCGTCCAGCTGCTGCGCCCTGATGTCTGTGGTGCTGGCGGGGCCAGGAGCAGAGGAACCTGGAGCCACCAGCGCTTCGGCACCGGGCGAGCCGACAGCGAAGGCGTCGAGGCGCCCCGCCAGGTCAACTACGAGACGGGCGGCCGTCTTTTTGCCTATACCGGGCACAACCGTCAGGGCATCGACATCCTCGGTCAATACGGCCCGACTAAGCGAACCAGGGCTCATGACCGACAGGAGCGCCACGGCTACGGCAGGGCCGACCCCATGGGCGCCAAGCAGTAGTTCGAAACAGTCACGCTCCTCTCGGGAGCTGAAACCGTAAAGCAACAGCGCGTCTTCCCTGACGTGCGTGTGGATGTACAAGAACACAGCGCT
>DASSZK010000047.1:0-8256 GCA_035702845.1 Acidimicrobiales bacterium | reverse complement strand
ACCGCCCTGAGGGGAAGCGAGCTGAAGGTCTGAACGTGAAGACGCTCCGTTCCCACCTACGCCGGGCACGGCCGACGCCAATGCAGCCTCGGTTTGAGACGCCCGGACGGCAGCCACTGTGCAATCCGGAGAAACCGTTGGCGACCCTGCCGCCCGGACGACCCTGTCCACGGCACTCCACAAAACTGCACCCGTCAAGAGCACCAGCGATATCGCCATCAACCTGCGCCAGAGGTACTTGCTCCTGCGGTGCATGGCCGGGGCCCTCTCACCCCGCCCACGAAAAGTCCGCCCCGTGGAACTACTCGTCCGGCCCCGGCCGCTCGGGCCGCTGCCGATCCCACGGACACCCTCGGCGTAATCCGCACCGGTCAGAGACGGATCGGTCAAGTCCGCCGTCGAGTTGCACCTCGACAAGACGTCTGCGCCAGGGGTGCCAACCGGCCCCACCACGCCACTAAGAGCACTCGATCGCCGAGCCCCCCTGGCGACGCCGCCGTCTCCACCACTAGCTTCCGCTACCGGGACCCCCGCGGGTGCTGTGGAACTGCGCCGGGCCGGGCAAGAGCCACCCAAGCCCGTGATGTCTCGCCCTATCGCTCGGCACGTCCTCAATGCAGCTGTGTTCGCCACCGGATCCTCCTCTACACGCGGGCTGCTCTCGCTACGACTGGTCCTGCACCGCCTTGGAACGCCCTACCTCCGCATCGTCTGCGGCTGCGGGGCGACCAACCCTCTGCGGCTAACCGAACGTGTGTTCCTATCTTGCACCGAACGGACGTTCGCTGTCAAGACCCTACTGACGGGGTGTGACAACTAACCCCGTGGGGAGTGACGCAGGGTGGGATGTCCCGGCGCAGCGCCGGGAGGCACGCCGCACCGGGTGCACCGAAGGAGCTGCCCGGCGCCCGGGCTACCTGTGTGCCTGTGTGCCTGTGTGCCTGTGTGCCTGTGGTGCCTGTGGTGCCTGTGGTGCCTGTGGTGCCTGGGATTTCGGGCCCTCTTTCACTGCAGGCGAGGGAACGTATGTTTGACTTGACGTGCTCCCGTAGCTATGATCATCACGACCGAGTGGGCGCAGGCCGCCCGACAGGAGGGGAACAGTGACCGAGGGGACTAGGCCCTTAGCCAAGACGCAAAGCGTAGAAGCCCAGCTCTCCTCGAAACGTAAGGAGATCTTGGACTTTATTGCCGAGGAGGTCCGCCAGCGCGGCTACCCACCCTCGGTGCGCGAGATCGGAGCGGCGGTCGGGCTGGCATCTACTTCGACCGTCCAGTCACACCTAAAGACCTTGGAACGTCAAGGCTATTTGCGGCGTGACCCCACAAAGCCGCGCGCACTCGAAGTGCGCTATGACCCCGCCTCAGGATCTGCCATCGAGGCAAGGCCAGTGCGCCACGTCCCTTTGCTGGGCGATATAGCAGCGGGTACCAACGTTTTGGCGTCTGAGAACATCGAGGAGCTGTACCCGCTCCCCGAAGACCTGACCGGTAGCGGGAACCTGTTCATGCTTCGCGTGCGAGGGGAATCGATGATCGAAGCAGGGATCCTCCCGGGCGACTATGTCGTGGTCCGGCAACAACCCGACGCTGAGGTTGGCGAGATTATTGCCGCTGGGCTTCCCGGCGGGGAAGCTACCGTGAAGACCCTTGGACGCAAACGCCCCGACGTCGTGCTGCTGCCCGCCAACTCCTCCATGGTGCCGATGGTCCTGAGCCCGCAGGACGTCACCATCTTCGGCAAAGTGGTAACGGTACTGCGTAGGCTGTAAGTCCCCCGCTTTCGAGATCCCTAGCCGCTGCTCCGTTAGTTTGCCGCGGCGACACGGAGTTACGCCCGTGCAGCCGTCTCGCTATGGGCGGTCATTTCCGTTGCCACGGTCATTTCTGTTGCCAATGTTGCTCGAAGCCGGCCAGCTCTGCTGCGGTCGGAGGGTTAGCCCCAGACCGCGTACAGGTTATGGCGCTAGCGGTTATGGCCCTGCGCAGAGCGGACCCCAACTCTGGCTCGGGAAGCTCCGCCAGAGCGGCATACGACAATTGCCCTTGCTCGAGGAAATGAGCCAGCAGCGCCGACATGAAGCTGTCCCCCGCGCCGATCGTGTCCGTGACATCGACCTTGGGCGCTGGGCACATGCCCCTGCTCCCCGAGCGTGACCATGCCATGGCACCGTCAGCCCCCATGGTCACGACGACCACGCCCGGCCGGCCCTCAAGCCAGCGGCCTGCGATGCGTTCGGCATCACGCCCCGGGTAAAGCGCTTCAAGGTCGTCAAGGCTCACCTTGACCAGGTCTGACAAGCCCACGAACGCCTCGACGCGCGAGACCATCCGGTCCATGGGCATGAGACCGGGACGGACATTGGGGTCGTAGCTGAGCGTCACGCCACAGTCTCGCCGCAGCTTCCCAAGCCATCCGGCAAGGACTTCGGCGCCAGGGTCGAGTGCGGTCGCCAGGGAGCCGGTGTGCACTGCGACTACAGGTGGTTCGTGACCGGCAAGAGCCTGCGCGTCGGGCAACTCGTCGAGCGACCATTGCCAGTCCGCAGTGCCAGGCCCATAAAAAGCATAGGTGGCACCCCCGGCTTCTCCCATGGTCACAAGGGCGATCGTCGCGGGGCTAGGGCTCGCGACCGAGAACGATGTGTCCACCCCCGACCCGGTCACATGGTCGAGTAGCCACGGGCCGAGCCCCTCACGGGCAAACCTGCCCGCAAAGGCGACCGGGACACCAAGGCGAGCCAACCCGACCGCTATGTTGGCGGGGCCCCCACCCGGGAAGGCGACCAGGCTCTTCCCAGCCTGCGACACACCCGCCACTCGGGTAACTGCGCCAGGGACCTCGACGGGCTTGATGTCCGCCAGGCACTCGCCTACCACCAGAACTGCGCCTCCTAAGCCCATTCAGCAAGCTTGCCATGCGCGCCACGGTGGAGCGTCCTAACCGCCAAGGGGTGTTCCACAAGCCTCCCCTGATCGCGCCTGTCTCGATCGACCGCTGACGTCGGGCCTGTCGCGTCAGGCTGTCGCGTCAAGCCTGTCAATCCGGGGCGGCCCCATCGCCGGCTCGTCCCTATATGGTGAGCCTGTGATACCAGTCCTGCTCGGTCCCAACCAACCCCGCCAGTTCTACCTGGGAGGCGCAGCCATCGCTGCCTTGCGGGACGAACCGGCGCTGGACGACTACCGCCCGGAGGACTGGGTCGGTTCCACGACGCCGAGATGGGGCGAGAGTGCGGACGGCCTTTCAGCGCTACCCGACGGCACGCGCCTTCGCGACGCGGTCGAGGCCGCACCCGAGGAATGGCTCGGGCCCGCACATGTGGCCGCTTACGGCGCATCGACCGAGCTGCTCGTCAAACTGCTCGACGCCGGCCAACGGCTGCCGGTCCACGTGCACCCCTCACGGGCGTTCGCGCTGCGCCACTTGGGTTCGCGTCATGGAAAGACCGAGTCATGGGTGGTACTGGCGACCAAAGGAGCGGCTCCGTCGGTCTACCTCGGATGGCGTCACGACGTACCCCACAGCCAGCTCATGCAGTGGCATGCATCCCAGGACACCGCAGCGATGCTCGCCAACATGCACGAGTTGGCGGTGCAGCCAGGCGACAGCGTGCTCGTGCCCGCCGGCACTGCCCACGCCATCGGCGAAGGCGTCTTCTCAGTGGAACTGCAAGAACCCACCGACTTTTCCATCATGATCGAAACCGCCGGTTTTGACCTTGACCCAGAAGGCGGCGAGCTGGGCCTCGGCAAAGACCTCGCGCTTTCCTGCGTGTCAGAAAAGGCGTTCAGCCGCGAAGCGCTCGACCAGTTGATGGTGAGGGACCGCGCGCCGGCTGGTTCCCCCCTCGCCGACCTCATGCCGGCAGCCGCCGCAGACTATTTCCGCGCTCATCTTGCTCGCGCCGGCGCGCAGCTTCCGGCGGGGTTTGCCGTAATCATTATCACCAAAGGCGCAGGCCAACTAAAGGGCCAGACGTGGGAACTGGAAGTGGAAAAAGGCCAGTCCCTCGTCGTGCCTTATAGTGCTGGGCCGGTGGAGGTGACCGGGGACCTCGAGGCCATCTGGTGCCGACCGCCTACGACAGCACCGACCATATGATCCCCAAGCAGTCTTCGAGCGACTGACGGGTCACCATTTCCCCCGCGGTGTGAGAGAGCTCGGGGTTCCCCGGCCCGAAGTTGGCGGCGGGGATCCCCTGCTCGGCAAAGAACGCCACGTCGGTCCAACCCAATTTCGCCACTACCGGGGCCCCGGATCGTTTCACCAGGGAGGCGAGCAGCGGGTCCTCGAGCCCGGGTGGCGCGCTCGGAGCACTGTCGCGCAACGTTAGGGTGTCGCCGGGCTCCAAGAACGGCGCGACAAAGCCTTCCAGCCACTCCCAGGCTTGCTCGGTGCTCCTGTCGGGCGCGAACCGGTGGTTGATCTCCAAGCGGGCCTCATCAGGCACGACGTTGGACGCCACGCCCCCCGAGACGGTCACGGCCTGCAACGCCTCCACATAGTGACAGCCGTCCAATCCCACGGTACGACCGTTCCAGTGGGCCACGGCGGCAAGCAGCGGTGCCAGGCGGTGCAGTGCGTTGCGCCCTTTCCATGGGCGCGATACGTGCGCCCGCGCACCTCGGAGGGCGACCTCGGCCTTGATCACTCCTTGGCACCCGGCTTCAACAGCACCGCTAGTCGGCTCGCAGATCAAGGCGACATCGGCCTCGACGAAATCCGGGCGCTCCCGGCGCAGTTGCAGCAGCCCACTGTGCACGCGTGCCACCTCCTCGGCCACGTAGAAAATGAGGCTCAGATCGTCACGGGCCTCGTGCGCACGTGCAGCGATCTCCAGCATCACAGCGAGGCCGCCCTTCATGTCCGTCGCGCCGAGGCCCCACAAGGTGTCGCCTTCCACCCGGGCCCGCTCGTTGCCATTGGGCGGCACGGTATCGAGATGACCTGCCACGATCACCCTGCGCCGGAGCGCACCAGTGCCCCCCGTGCGGGCGACCACGTTGTCCCCGACGCGGTCGACTTGTAAACCCGGTAAAGCCCGGAGCCGCCCCTCGACATAGTCGGCAAGGGCGCTTTCATTGAAGGAAACCGAGGGGATATCGACAAGCGTTGCCACGAGATCGAGCAAATCCGCCATCAGCCGAGGCCTGCCCGCACGGCTAGCGTCTCGATGGCCTCGTCCGTGGCAACAGCAGCCACCCTGACAAAGCCGTCTCCCGTTGGGCCATAGAACTCACCGGGCGAGACGATCATCCCGACCTTCTCGGCCAGCATCTGGGTGAATGCCCAGGAGTCACCACCAGGCGCACGGGCCCATAGGTATATCCCACCTTCTGGCATGGTCGCCGGAACGCCCACCGCATCTAGGACTTGACGAAGGCGCAAAAGACGCCGGTGGTAGCGGTCTCTTTGCGCGCCGGCGTGATCGGTGTCCTCCAGGGCGACGATGCCCGCCCTCTGAGCAGGCCCTGGCACCATAAAGCCCGCATGCTGGCGCACCTCACGAACGAAAGCGACCACTTCGGGGTCCCCTGCGTACCAACCGAAGCGCAAACCCGCGAGGTTGCTGCGTTTGGACAGCGAGTGCAGCGCGAGCAGCCCGGTATGGTCGCCGCCCGTCCCGCTCAGTACGCTCGAGGGCGGCTGCGCCCACGTGTGCTCGGCATAACACTCGTCGCTGGCTACGAGCACATCATGCTCGCGCCCCCAAGCGGCGACGGCGACGAGATCGTCCAGTTGACCAGCGGGATTTCCCGGGCTGTTGGCCCAC
Organism: Acidimicrobiales bacterium; assembly: GCA_035702845.1. Classification (GTDB taxonomy): domain Bacteria; phylum Actinomycetota; class Acidimicrobiia; order Acidimicrobiales; family Palsa-688; genus JAJZMF01. Next base: position 2,479 of record DASSZK010000047.1, on the reverse strand, counting down.
AAGAGCAGCGCGCGCCCGGCATCTTCGGCGCGAACCGCGTCCAGGCGCAGCCGGAACTCGTCGTCGACGGGAACCGCCACAGGCCGCAAGCCCGCCAAGACCGCGCCCATCTCGTAGGTCGGGTAAGACAGCGCCGGGTACAACACGGTGTCGCGATCAGGCCGACGTAAGTTCAGCCAGGACGGCAAGCCGGCAACGAGCTCCTTCGTCCCGATGCACAGGGCGACACAAGAAGCGTCGACCTCGGCACCGAGCCGCTCGGTCATCCAAGTTGCCGCGGCGCGCCGGGCCGCGGGCGAGCCGGCAGACGACGGGTACGAGCGGGTCGCGCCCCCAGCATCCGGCTCGGCCAAAGCCTTCAGCACCGATGTGCTCGGCGGGTCGCATGGGCTCCCTACCGAAAGGTCGACCACTTCGCCATGCGTCCGGGTGGCCGCCGCTCTTACGGTGTCGAGGCGCGCGTACGGATAAGGCGGTGGTGCGAACGGCGTTCTATGGACCGGGGGCATGAGACCTCCTCGCCGTAACGGCGACAGGGACAGGGGCGGCGACAGGGAAAGACTGAGCGGGCTCTTAGGAAAGTCAGGTCAGGCACCTTTCTGCGCGGCGCCGCCTCCGTCGTGAGCGACAATAAAGGGCTCGAACTGGCTGAAGGCTGCCAGGGGCAATTTGACGTCGACCTGAGTGGCGGACGTCTCCTCGACGGCTGACAGAACCTCGCCTTCGCGGTGCAAAGCGGCCATGACGTCGCCCCGGCTAAAGGGCACGCTCAGCCGCAGGACCCGGTTCGTTGATCGCAGTTGGGCAGCGACTGCGGCGAGGAGCCGCTCACGACCAGCACCGGTGGCCGCCGAGATTGCAAGGGAACCAGGGTGGCGCCGACATAGGAGCTCCGCTCCGACCTGCGCTAGGTCGCTTTTATTGAACACCATAAGCTCGGGGATGTCGCCGGCGCCTATTTCCCCAAGGACTGCCCTAACGGCATCGATCTGCGCGTCCGTGTCTGGCGAGGACGAGTCGACCAGGTGCACCAAAAGGTCGGCCTCTTTGACGACCTCCAATGTGCTGCGGAATGCCTCCACCAACTGGTGCGGCAACTTGCGCACGAACCCGACGGTGTCCGATATCAGCACCGGCTCGCCACCGGGGAGCGTGAACCTCTTCGTCCTGGGGTCCAATGTGGCGAAGAGCCGGGCGTCAGCCTCGGCGCCGGCTCCGGTCAGGGAATTGAGCAAAGTGGACTTCCCCGCGTTGGTGTAGCCGACCAATGACACGGAGTACAGGCGGCTACGACGACGGCTCTGGCGCTGAGTTCGGCGGCGTCCCTCCAGTTCCGCCAGTTCCTCCTCGAGCCGGTGGACTCGGCGCACCAGGCGGCGACGGTCGACCTCGAGCTGGGTCTCTCCGGGCCCTCGGGTACCGATACGGCCAGCTTGCTGAGACAGCGCAACGCCGCGGCCACGAAGGCGAGGCAGCCGGTAACGCAGCTGGGCCAGCTCAACCTGGACTTTGCCTTCCTCTGTCGAGGCGTTCTGAGCAAATATGTCGAGGATCACCGCTGTCCGGTCGATAGCCGTGCGACCGAGGATCTTTTCCAAGTTCCGCGACTGGGCCGGCGTCAGCTCGTCATCGAACACCACGGTGTCAGCGTCCGTCGCTTCCGACACCTCGCGCAGCTCGTGCGCTTTGCCTTTGCCTATATATGTGGCAGGGTCCGGCCGGGCGCGACGCTGGTGCACCCGCGCGACGACGTCGGCTCCGGCGGTGGCCACCAACAGGGCCAGCTCATCGAGATGACGCTCGGTCTCGTCCTCGTCGCCTCGACCGGCCGGTGCCAAGACACTCTCCAGTCCTGGGGCGAACACGCCGTCGGGCGGCAGAGTGACCCCGACGAGCACGATCTTCTCCCTGAAACTGCGTTCGATCAGGCTCAAGACGCCGACTCTATATTTGCGAGGCCCACACACACCTTCCGATCCTGCGGCTTGGCCCAACGAGGACCGCCGTGCCCTCCGGGCGCAGCTCTACCTCGGCGGCCCCGCCAGGTTGGCGGACCGTCACCTTGGGCCCGACGCGTCCCCAGTAATGCATCGCAGTGGCTGCCGCCACTGACCCCGTACCGCAAGCCTGCGTCTCGCCCACGCCTCTTTCCCATACCCGCATCGTCACCTCGTCGCGCCCGGGACCAAGGCAGACGAACTCCACATTGAGCCCCCCGGTGGCAGCTCCAGCGCCGGCACTGAGCGACGGCCCCAGAGCGGCTACGTCCACGGTCGCCGGGTCTGGCCCTAAGACCACCAAATGCGGGTTACCGACATCGACGAGCAGCTGCCCGTGGCCGATATTGCACCTCTCGAGGTCGCCCTCGGACAACTTGGGGCGCCCCATCTCGGTCGCCGACCACAGCTGCCCACCCCGCCAGGCCCGCACGCTCACCCGGCGCTGCCCCGCCGCCGTTAGGACGTCGAACTCGCATCCT
>DASSZK010000033.1:0-4583 GCA_035702845.1 Acidimicrobiales bacterium | reverse complement strand
GATCGGGAACGCCTGGACTTCCAGGGAAGGAAAAAGGCTTTCCCAGCTGCGGGCGTCGGGGGCCGTCCCCGGGACCGTCTGCTCGATGACCGCCAAGATTTCATCGACAACGGGCCGCTCACCTGAGCGCGCTCGCGCCCGGTAGCGGTTGTGGTCCTCGATGACTATGAGGGCGGCGCTCGAGCCGGAAATGTCCATGGCCCACCGGCAGATCAGCTCCAAAGAGGCGGCCAGCGGAGCATCCGAGAGCAGGCTCAAGCGGATCTCTGCCGTAGCCCTTTGCCACAGCGCTTGGCGCCTCAGCTCCAGCTCGGCTGCTTTGCGGATGGTGATGTCTCGTACCAGTAGGGAGTAACCCTGCTGACCTCGGACATCAAGCAGGGACACCGAGATGGCGACGTCTATAGGGGTACCGTCCTGGCGCAGCCACCGGGTGTCGTGCGAGGGTGTCGGGCGCCCGGAAAGAGCGGCGTCAAGCAGGTCCTCCAGCACTGGGTCGTCAGGGAAGAACTGGCCTATGTGCCTTCCGAGCACACCCTCGCGGTCGTACTGGAACATGGTCCGGGCGGCCGGGTTCCAGCTCGTGATGACCCCATCGCGGGTGATGGAGAAGATGGCGTCCGCTGAGGACTCGACTATGGCGGCCAACTGGGCGAGTGCGGACTCGGCCGCCTTGCGCTCCGTGACGTCCCGGACAGCGGCGACGACGAGGGGCTCTTGCTCGGCACCTATGGGGGCGAGGCTGATGTCGACTGGGAACTCCGACCCGTCCTTGCGCCGGGCATAAAGCTCGAGGCCAACCCCCATTGGCCGTGCATGTGGGTCCGAGGAGTACCCGGAGCGCTGGCGCCTGTGGGCGTGGCGGTAGCGCTCGGGGACCAGTAGCTCTATGGGCTTGCCGTGCAGTTCGTGGGCGCTGTAGCCGAAGAAGGCCTCGGTCCGGGCGTTGACGGCCACGATGGTCCCGGAAGCGTCTACAGCCACGGCGGCGTCCGGCATCAACGACAGGAACGTCTCGAGCATCGCCGGCCCCTCGGCTACGGGTTGGTTACCCGGCGTGCCGGTCAAGACGTTGGTGTGCACTGCGGGAAGGGCGGCCGGCGGCGGAACGGGGCCACCCGCGCCCTCGGGCCCAAGCCGGTGTCCCGGCACGTCTATCCCTGATGCCATTCGCTCACCCAGTGTAGGCCGGGGGGCGATGCGCCCGGACTTTCGGGACGTTGGGCCCTGCCCGCGCTTCGTTTGGTTCGCCCAACATTGAGGTGATGGTTTTCGTCCCGAGTGTTCCCGCCTCCGGCCAAGCTGCCGTTGTGCGCAATGGCTTGCCCAGGCTCAGCGCCGACCAGTGCCGAGCGCTGATCGAACGCGCCACTAGTGGTCACATTGCCCTGTCCCAGGGGGCGCTGCCCATGGTGCTCCCCGTCGCGTGCCGCGCGGTTGGCGAGAGCCTCCTTGTGCGCGCCGCCTCGACCGTCCTGGGCCGGGCGCCGGCTCAACCGGGGATCGTTGCCTTCGCCGCGGCCGGCAGTAGTGCCGACGAGCGCTGGCGGTGGGAGGTCGTGGTGCAAGGGCGGGCGGAGGTCGTCCCGCCCGTTGCTGCGGGCAGTGCAGACCTCTCAGGGCTATTAGAGCCTCCCGACCTCTCCCTCCTTGGCGGGGAGTTCACGACCGTACTTCGCATCAGTATGGAGCTTGTTGCCGGATGGCAGTTCGGGGACCCGGCCCTGCTCCACGAACAAATCGAGGAGCCAGTTCGATGACAGCATTATCAGGTGTAGACGACGCAAAGAGCGCCGGCGAGGCGGCTGGTGCCACGACGGCCAACCGCATATGGGGCCGTGACGTCGTACTGGCGGACGGGTCTACCGCCGCGGTGCGCCCTGTGCGCCCTGCCGATGCAGGGGCGCTCGGCCGGCTGCATGGACGGCTGTCGACGGAGTCGGTGCGTATGCGCTACTTCGGGGCCCATCCTCGCTTGAGTGAGGACGAGATCGCCCGCCTCGTCGAAGAAGAAGGGCCTGACCACCTGGCGCTGGTGGCGGAGCGAGCCGGTGAGCTGATCGGCGTCGCCCAGTACGACCGGGTGCCCGGCAGTGATGTGGCCGAGGTGGCCTTCGTCGTGGACGATTCCTTCCAGGGCCTTGGCGTCGGCACGCTGTTGCTCGAGTACCTGGCGAGCGAAGGGCGCCGCTTTGGTTTCAAGCGCTTTGCCGCCGACACTCTCCTGGAGAACGACCAGATGGCCAAGGTTTTCCGTGACGCCGGGTTTACCCAACGCTCGCGTATCGAGGCCGGTGTGGTCCGCGTCGTGATGGATATCTCACCGACTTCAGAGGCTCTGTCGGCCCTGTACGAAAGAGACCGCAAGGCGGCGGCCAAGTCGATGCAAAGGCTCCTACGCCCCCGCTCTGTGGCGGTTATAGGAGCCTCTCGCAAGCCTGGCACCGTTGGTCACGAACTGGTGCGCAACCTGGTCACGGGGGGCTTCCAGGGGCCGGTGTACCCGGTCAACCCCACAGCCGACAACATCGCCAGCATCCCGTGTTTCCCTGACATCAGTGCTATCCCGGGCGAGGTGGACCTGGCTGTTGTCGCCGTCCCCGCGGGCGCCGTCCCGGAAGTGGTGGAAGCGTGCGGCAAAAAGGGAGTAGGCGGCTTGGTCGTCGTCTCGTCGCACTTCGCCGAAGATGGCGCTGACGGCGCCGCCCTGGAGAAAGAAGTAGCCCGTTTGGCCCACTCGTTCGGCATGAGGCTCGTAGGGCCTAACTGCTTCGGGGTGTTGAACACCGATCCGACCGTGTCCATGAACGCCACGTTCGCAAGGGACACGCCGACTGCGGGCGGCCTCGGTTTTGCCTCACAGTCCGGCGGCCTCGGCATCGCTATCCTGGCCGAGGCCAAAAAGCGCGGCATCGGGCTTTCGAGTTTCGTCTCGATGGGCAACAAGGCCGACGTAAGCGGCAACGACCTCTTGTCTTGGTGGGCCGAGGACGAGGCAACGCGCGCTGGTCTTTTGTACCTGGAGTCGTTCGGCAACCCGCGCAAATTTGCCCGGCTTGCGAGAGAACTGAGCCGCAAGAAGCCGGTTATCGCCGTCAAGGGTGGCCGTACCGCCGTAGGCCGGCGTGCGGCGTCTTCTCACACCGCCGCACTCGCCAGTTCGGACGAGACTGTCGCCGCACTTTTCCGCCAGACGGGTGTCATCCGCGTCGACACCATCGAGGAACTGTTCGACGTGGCTCAGGTGGTCGACTCGCAGCCCCTTGGCCAGGGGCTGCGGGTGGCTGTGCTCAGCAATGTCGGGGGCCCGGGTGTCCTCGCCGTGGACGCCTGCGAGTCGAACGGGCTGCAAGTCCCGGAGTTTTCTGCCGAGTTGCAGGCCGAGATCGCCCAGTTGTGCCCGCGCAACGGGGGGGTCAGTAACCCGATCGACCTGGGTGCCGAGGCCAGTGCCCCCATGTACGAAAGCGTGTTGCGCCTGCTGCTCGGGTCGGGCGAGGTCGATGCCGTGGCCGTCAACTTCACACCTCCGCTCGTCAACAGGCGTACCGACGAGGTGGCGGCGGCCATTGTCGCCGCTGTCAACTGGGGAGCTGACCTCGAACGGCCGGTACCGGTCGTCACGAGCCTTCTCGGTGCCGACGAGTCCGGGCAAGCAGTACTGCGTTCGGCTCGTTTCCCCGTACCCAGCTTCACTTATCCTGAGACCGCCGTGCGTGCCCTGGCCCACGCCTTGCGCTATGCCGAGTGGCGCCTGCGCCCCGCCGGTCAAGTGCCGGTGCTTGAAGGCGTCGATGTAAACGAGGCTCGGCGGCGGCTGCCTCGCGACAACAGCGGGGAGCTCGTGAACGGTTGGGTGAGCGGGGGGGCGGCGATGGAGGTACTGGCTGCTTTCGGCGTGCCGGTGCTGACCACGGTCGAGGCCTACAGCGCCGACGAGGCGGCCAAGTGGGCCGAAGACATCGGCCAACCGGTAGCTCTCAAGGTTCTCGGGCCGGTCCACAAAAGCGAAGGTGGAGGCGTGCGCCTCGGCTTGTCCGGCGGCGAGGAGGTGGCAGCTGCATACGCGGACATGAAAGCCGCCTTCGGTGACGAGATGACCGGGGCGCTGCTCCAGCCCATGGCCGACCCGGGGGGGGTGGAAACCATCGTGGGGGCCCTGCAGGACCCTGCTTTCGGGCCACTGGTCCTGTTCGGTCTGGGTGGCACGGCGGTGGAGGTCCTCGGGGACCACTCCAGCCGGCTGGCCCCACTAACCGACATCGACGCCGGCGAGATGGTGAGCGGCCTCAAGGGTTCGCGGCTCCTCGGTGGCTACCGGGGGCGCCCCGCCGTTGACCAAAAAGCTCTGGTCAACGTCCTGCACCGGGTCAGCCGGCTGGTGGAGGACCTGCCCGAAGTCGCCGAACTGGACTGCAACCCGGTCATCGCCACCGCGCAGGGGGCTTTGGTTGTGGACGCCCGCATCCGTATCGACACCGAGGCGGCGCGGCCGCTCCTCGAGGACACCCGGCACCTGCGCTAACTGCCGGGTCGGCGTCCTTGGCCCGCCCGGCGCGGGCAAGTCGGTCCTTGATGCTTGC
>DASSZK010000255.1:0-9040 GCA_035702845.1 Acidimicrobiales bacterium | reverse complement strand
TCCCGCAGCGTCTACGCCTTTGGCGGCACCCTCGGCCGAGTAGAGGTTGGTCCCGAAGATCCCGACGAGGTCCTTGTGCGCCAGTATCAGCGAGCGGGCCTGCGACTCGGCAGTGGTCGGGCTGTCATTGTCGTACTCGGTGGCGACAACCTGCATGTTCTTATAGTGTTTCATCTGGGCGAGGAACCCGGACTGGCGCAGGTCGGTGGTCGAGACACCCTTCTCCACGTTGATCACTGCGACCGCACCCTTGTAGTGAGCGGCGGCAGCCATGGCCTTGGCAGCAGCTTGACCACCCTGGTAATTATCGGAGCTGATCGCGGCCGTGAGGATCGACTGATCCTTTAGCGTGGTGTCGACCGAGATGACCGGGATCCCGGCCTTAACATACGCGTCCATCGGCTTAAACAAGGCCACGTCGTCTGTGGGCGCGATGAGCAGGGCGCTCGGGTGGCTGGCGAGGGTCGAGTTGACGATAGGCACCTCCAAGGAGGTGTTCCAGGTCGTCGCACCCTTCCAGGTCAGGTTGACCCCCAGCTTGGCCGCTTCAGCCTTGGCCCCAACGCCCATTGTGATATAAAACGGGTCGGTCGTCAGACCAGGGATGAGCACGATGTTGTACTTCGTCGCAGCGCTGGCGGCAACTGCGCCAGTCGTCGCGAGCGCGGTTGACGCCAGAGCGACGGCCACGCCGGCTGTCCCTAGCCGTAGACGCCACCGCTTATTCGCTGACCGGTTGGTGATTGTCATTTCTTCTCCTTTTGCTAGTCAGGACCTGCCGGCCATATCGTGCTGCTGGGCGGACCAGTGCCACGATGGTCGGTGTCTTTCGTTGTCAATCGTTAGTGCCAGGAAGCCGTCTCAATTAGTTCCGTCATCACGTAGTTGCTAGTGCCGGTGCGCGCCAGCTAACGCTCCGCCAAGCGGAGCCTCACCTGGTCCAAAGCTACGGCAGCGACAATTATGAAACCTGTCACCACTTCTGTCCAAGATCCATTGATGTTTAACAGTGGAAGTAGCGTGACCAGCAGAGAGATGATCATGGTGCCAATGAAGGTCCCAAGCATGTTGCCACGGCCGCCAAACAGGCTCGCCCCACCGATCACTACAGCGGCAATCGCGTCGAGTTCATCGTTCGCGCCTGAGAGCGGGTTCGCGACGTTGAAATTGGCCATGACCATCATCCCGGCCAGTCCAGCTAGGAAACCTGAGATGGCATACACGCACATGAGGTGCCGATCGACGTTGATCCCGGCGCGGCGAGCACTGAGACCGTTGCTCCCAATGGCAAAAGTGCGCAACCCGAACCGAGTCCGGTGAAGTATGAGCCCGAAGACGACAGTGGCCACCAGCGCAATAAGGAACGTCGTATATATCCAGCCACCCAGAGAACCAGTACCTATCGCACCGATCTGAGGCGGAAGAGTATCCACCTCGGTGCCTCCATTTATCAGTGAAGGCGCCGCGCCCACAGCAGTAAGCACACCCAGGGTTACGATGAACGGCGGCAGCCTGAGTTTTACTATGACGAAGCCGTTTAAGAAGCCGATCAGCGCGCCAAGGCCTAGAGCCACTGCGAACCCGACCACGGTCGTCAGTAGCCCGCTTGCGTGCGAGTTCAACATGGCCTGCATAGTGGCGCCGGACACCATCCCGGAAAACCCCAGTATGGCGCCATCCGAGAGGTCGATACCTCCCGTCAGTATGACAAACGTCTGACCTATTGCGAGCAGTAAGTACTCGACTGAGAAACCCGAAATGCTGTTCCAAGCACCTTTGGTAAAGAGCTCTTGTCCGGGCGTGAGTATGCCGCCAACGATGACGAGAAGGGCCGCCACCCCCACGATCCAAAAGTCTCCTACCCGGTCTACGATGCGGAGATAGCCCGCACGCTCCGCAGCAGGTGCGGGCCCAGCCGAGGTCGACGTACCAGGCGCCGAGAGGGCAGAAGGAAGGCGGGCGGCCATCAGGCGGCACCTCGCTGGGCAGGCCGTAGCCGTCTAGCCACCCCGGTCACAGCCGACCTCCCGAGACAGCGGCGCCTGTGATCCAGCTGACGATCTCGTCCATGCTGCACTCACGCGGTCGTAGGTTCGCTACGACCGCGCCCTGGAACAATACGACCACTCGGTCGCAGATCTTGTGCACCTGCGGCAGGTTGTGGCTTACGAGCAGTACTGGCACGCCGTCAGCAGCTACTGAAGCGACCAGCTCCCCGACCCTTTCTTGCTGCTCTACGCCCAAGGCGGCCGTCGGCTCATCCATGAGGATGACCTTTGATCCCCAGGCGACGGCGCGCCCCACCGCTATCGCCTGTCTTTGCCCACCCGAAAGGCGCCCGGCCGCTGCGTTCACTGATCCGATGCGGATCCGAGTGCGGGCCAGGTCCTTCTCCGCCGCAATTGCCATGGACCGGCGGTCCAGCCACCCGAGCCGGCCAAGGATGCCCCTTACGGTCGTCTCCCTGCCCAGAAAGATGTTGGCCCAGACGCTCAGGTCGGGGGCCAACGCCAAGTCCTGGTAGACAGTCTCGATCCCCAGGCGGCGAGCTTCTAGCGCCGACGAAAAAGCCACCCTTTCGCCGTCGACCGAGATCTGGCCGGAATTGGGCTGAAGGCCACCCGAGATGATGTTCACCAGGGTGGACTTGCCGGCTCCGTTGTCGCCGACGAGCCCAACTATCTCTCCCGGGTACAGCTCCAAGTCCACGCCGCGCAGCGCCTGCACGCTGCCGAAGTGCTTGCTAACACCCTGAACGGCGATCACCGGAGCCCCCTCGCCCCCGCCTCCCGGCCCCGTCCCCAGATCATCGCCAGCCCCGGCGCTGGCGCCGCTAGGCCTGGCAAGTCCTGCCATACCAGTACTCATCGGGTCCCCCCGTCGTCGTACGGCCGTTGATGCGGCCACCCCTGCGCTCAGCGATTGCGCGGTCGCCCTCCTCGTTGCGATCATGGTAGTGGACACCGGATGACAACGTTGTCTCCCACTGACAGCATTCGTAACATGTGTATGTAGACGGTGTCAAGGCACCCAGCGCCGATCGAAGCGAGCCGCTGGTAGAGGGCAGCACCAAACCGTCCCCCCGAAAGGAATACAGCGTGAGCGCTAGCGACGAAGCGACCGAGCGAGGCCGGCCGACGATGATGGACGTCGCCGAGCATGCGCGTGTCAGCTTGAAGACGGTGTCCCGGGTGGTCAACGGGGAAGACCGGGTCAGCCCGACGACGGTTTCCCGAGTGCAGAAGGCGATCAACGAGCTCGGTTTTCGCCGCAACGAGCATGCCCGTGCTTTGCGCCAGCACCAGGTGTCGCGCATGCTGGGCTTGATAATCAAGGACGTTGCCAACCCGTTTTACTCTGCTATCGCTCGGGGGGTAGAGGACGAAGTCCGGGGCCGCTCACTCCTCGTGGTCTCTGGCAGTTCGGACGAGGACACCAAACGGGAACGAGAACTATTGGAGGTGCTCTGCGAGCGTCGGGTCGGTGGCTTGTTGGTGGTCCCCACGGGCTCGGACTACAGCTTTTTGGCACCTGAGGTCGCGCTGGGTACCCCGGTCGTCTTCATCGACCGGCCGCCGACGAACCTCGCCGCTGACACAATCCTTCTCGACAACTTCGGCGGGTCACGCGCGGCCGTCCGCCACCTACTCAGCCAAGGTCATCGGCGGGTCGCTTTCCTGGGCGACCTCCCAAAGGTGTACACCACCGCAGAGCGCCTCAGAGGGTTCCGCGCTGCTATGTCTGAGGCGACCAACAAATCCCACCCCGAGCTCGTGAGGCTGGGCTGCCATGACACGGCGAGTGCGGAAACTGCCACACAGCGCCTGCTCGCCCTAGGAGTCCCCCCCACGGCCATTTTTGCAGCAAACAACCGCATAACTCTTGGAGTGCTGCGGGCCCTTGCCGGCAGGAGCCTGCGCCCTGCGCTAGTCGGTTTCGATGACTTCGAGTTGGCGCCCCTACTGACGCCGCCGGTATCGGTGGTCGCCTACGACCCTGTGGAACTCGGCCGGCAGGCAGCCCGGCTCATATGTGAGCGCCTCGACGGCGCCTCGGGCCCGCCAAAAGAGATCGTGGTGCCAACCCAGGTCGTGCCGCGCGGCTCAGGAGAGCTCCCCATCGGACGGTGACCGCGGACGGCCGTGGGGTGGCTGGCGCCAAGGCGAGGCTTTCCCACGGGCGCACTCGCGAGGCCGCGCAGCTGAGCGCCTCCGCCCGGCGGCCAGGTCGCCGCCAACCGCAAAGCGGCCGAGGAACCCGAGGCCCAGTGGCGGCGCCGGCAGGACCTCCTGGCGGGGTGAGGCTCTTACTCGATACCCATCACTCGCGCCTGGCAGCCGAGCGACTTCGAGCCGAGGGCCGCGACGTGACCGCCGCAGCCGACGACCCGGTCCTCGCATCTCTACCAGACGAAGAACTCTTGCGGGCAGCGAGCCGACCCGGCCGCGCCATGGTCACCGAGAACGTGGCAGCAACTCGTACCCGGCCAACCTGATCAGCGCTCGCGCGAAATTGATGGTCGGCCCCACCTCCGGTGGCGTCGACCGGGTGTACCGGCCCAATAACCCCACAACCCCACAAGTCCAACCGGAGCATGACGACTCCAGCCAGGGACGCTCCATACGTGCCGTTCTGCATCCTCCGGATCCCGACAGTAGGAGCTCACGACCTGCGGGGCCTGCGCCCGATCGGCCGCTGGTCCCACCCGTGTTAGCGTCCACCCTGTGACAGGGTCAGCGCGCACGGCCTCCCTGCGGGCGTCCCTCTCAAGTCGTAGTCTCGGGGCGTGATCCCGGTGACTCGCCACCTGACCCCGCATCTTTCGGCGATCCTTGGTCAACTTGCCGTTGACGCACGACCGGAGGTGCAGGCACCAGTGCGGGAGCGTCAGTGAACGCTGGGCGCAAGGCCCGCCGGGACGAGGTCAAAGGCCACCCTTAGTTGTCAGAGCCATTGCGCTTCACCCACACCGAAATGGTGATGGGGACCGCTTTTTGTTTCGATGTGCGCCTGCCTGAAGAAAATGATGCCCGTTCTCCGTCACCGCTTGAGGTGGTGTCGGCATGTGGGCGGTGGCTTCACCGGGCAAATTCCATTTTCACCACGTACGACCCGTCTTCGTGGGTGTGCCGTTTAGGCCGGGGGGAGGTGGACGCCGCAGACGGCCCTCCCGAGCTCGCCGACGTGATAAGCCTTTGCCATCAGCTGAAGGGAACCACCAAGGGCTGGTTCGACCCCTGGGGCGGCCCCGAGCACAGCTTTGACCCTTCGGGCCTGGTAAAAGGCTGGGCGGCCCAACACGTTTCCGAAATGCTCACTGCAGCGGGGTTTATTAGGCACTGCATAAATGCCGGCGGCGATGTTGTGGCCCGAGGGCGCCCGGCCGGCCGAAAGGGCTGGGGGGTCGGCGTAGTACACCCGCTGCGGCGCGACGGGCTGTGCGCTGTCATCGAAGTCTGCAACGAGTCAGTCGCCACGTCTGGGACGGCCGAACGCGGCCACCACATTTGGCGCCCAGATGGCGCCGCCGCATCCGAGCTCGCTTGTGTGACAGTCGTGCACCCGGACATGGTCATAGCCGACGTGTACGCCACCGCAGCGTTTGCCATGGGCACCGAGGCACCTCTCTGGCTGGAGACCGTCGGTACCGACGCCCTCGTGGTATACCCCGACGGCCGCCAATGGTCCTCTCCTGGCTTTGCCCGCCGGCGCACCTGGCCCCTCGAACATTAACTCCCGGTACTGCTTCTGCTTGTCAGGGCCCCGGAGCCGGTCGGCGGGGGCCCTCCGGGGAGTACCGTAAAAACGGCGGGGTTCAGTGCCCCGCCGGCTCCGATCACAGCCGCGCTCGAGCCACCGTCCTGAATTGCCACGCCCACCACCGGCTGGCCGTTGAGCAGCCCCGCACCCGGCACACCATTGGGAACCCCTGGCGGCAGGTGGGATGGCATGGCCTCACCCCGGGGAAGCAGGCCGATGCTCGACATGTCTGAGCGGTAAAAAGCAAAGCCCCCGCCGTACTCGTACAAATGCGCGCCGGACGTCACCAGCATGTAACCGCCCTTGGAAGAAGCCACGATCCCCGTTACCAAACCGGGAGCGAGCGTCATGAAATCACCGGGGACCGGCGACAGTTTGGGCGGCGCGCCCTTCACAGCGGCATCACCGAACCCGTGCACCACACCGGCGGAGGTGGTCAACCAGTAGCCCCTGCCATCGGGTGTCGCAGCAATGCCGACAATACCGCCGGCCTTGGCCGCCGCACCCCCCAGGCTACCCAAGTGCGCGGCATTGCCAGCGGCCCGCACCGACCCAGAAGCACTTACCACCCAGTAACCCTTGTTCCCAGGATCCATGGCGATCCCGACAGCATCGGCCATGGGTGCTCCATTTGGAAGGTGAGGCGCGTCGCCGTAAGCGTACGCCTGCCCGCTTCGGTCGATGATCACGTACCCTTTGCCGTCACTAGTGCTCGCCATAGCGGTCACGGGGTCGCGCAGCGTGATCCCCACTGGGGCGCCCAACGAGGCGGTGCCCTGGGCAGAAACTTGGCCCATGGAGTTGACGGTCCAATAACCGCCGCGGCCATTGGCAGCAATAGCCACCACAGCAGGCACCGCCGTCACGCGCACCTGCACGTCCCCGTAGACGTTGCACTTGGGATAGCAGAACTCTGCGGTACGCAACGGCCCGACTACGGCGACCGTGGCCGAGGACGACGCCGCAACCTTGGCGATGGCTCCCTGGAGCGAAGAAGCAAAGGCCCTTGAGGTATACGTGGCTCCTGTGACGGTGTCGACGACCGCCCCTTGGTCCTGCTCGGCTTCTTCGACGAGCATGGGCACGGCGAGCCTGCTGATCGAGCTGCTCGTGGCACGCTGAGCCGTTGGGTCGGTTGCGCCGAAAGGCGGCTCGGCCACGAGCTTTACCTGGGTCGCCCAACGGCCGGTGGGCAGGAGCGACTCGCCAAGCAGCGGGGTCGGAGCAGGTATCCGGAAAGACTGCAGACTGGTCCAAGCCGGCAGGGGCGCCACCTCGGGCAACGCCACCTCGGCCGCAGCAGGGGGGCTCGCGGCCATAACGGCCGCGGCAAGAACAGCCGCGCTGCCAGCTGCCTTACCAACCGCTGGGCGATGCCGCTCGCGCCCGCTTTCGCTAGGCAACGGGCAGGTTTGTGCCCGGGTCACCAGGGGCGTCACCAAATCATTGGCTGGAACCATAATTTGCACGATACACCTACAAACGCTTCGCCTCGGGCCTCCGAGGTCGACCGGCGCTGCGACCTGATGGTACAGCCTGGTGCTGCGAGAACCAACGCTCTGGCGTGGCGACGCGGAAGGTCGCTACTTGCAGGACGGCGCGCCGATGGAACGCTCCGAGCGTTCTCTTCGCGGGGGCACGCAGGTGCATCAGAACCCCTTGACTTTGCCGTGGGGTCATGGGTGAGGATCGGAAGAGTGAACAATAACGAGATGCTCTCGATCGGCGAGTTCGGCCGCCGAGCGAGGCTCACGCCCAAGGCACTGCGGATCTACGACCAGCTCGGCCTGCTTTCGCCCGCGTCCACCGACCCCGTCACTGGCTATCGGCGCTACCGGCCCGACCAGGTCCGCACCGGACAGCTCATAAGCGTACTGCGGGGCGCGGACCTGAGCCTGGCGGACATCGGGCTCGTCGTCGAGGACATCGCCCGGGACGTTCACGCAGCGATCAGACGACTCGACGCACTCCTCGCCGACTCCGCTCGTCGCCATGCCGACCACCAGTTACTCATCCGTCACGTCCAAGTGACCATTGGCCAAGGAGGAGACCCCATGTTCCCGATCGAGACGAGGCACGTCACCGCCCAGCGGGTCATGTCAATCCAACGACGCCTCCACGGGCACGAGACCGACGGCTTTGTCCGGGAAGCGAAGAAGGCCTTCGCCGACCACCTCAGGGGTGCCGCGCCGGCCGGTCCTTTCACGCTGATCTTCCACGGCGTCGTCGACGCTGAGCACGACGGCCCGCTCGAGGCAATGCTGGCTTGCCCCGCACACATCCAACCCGATGAACAGGTCGGGGTCCGGACCGAGCCCGCCCACGACGAGGCCTACACCACCATCACCAAGGCTCAGTGGGACTTCCCAGCCATCCTCGCCGCCTACGACGCTGTCGCCTGCTCATCTGAGGCTACCGCGAGGCCCAACAGCCACCTGTCGTGCCGCGAGGTGTACCGGGCCGAACCCGACGACATCGGGCCCGACGATGTCGTGTGCGATATCGCTTTCCCCCTCGGCGACCCACCTGCGCCCCCCGCCCAGAACATCCCGTAGGGAGAACCCTTCAGTTGTGCCGCTCCGGGCACATAGTCGGCGATCCGGCGCCTGGCTGGCCGGGTGCCGCCGCGGTACGGCGCCCACCAGGTTCGCGGAGGCTGTCGTCTCACGGTGCCGTGCCCACAGCAAGCAGGGCAGCCGTGGGCAAGGCGAGCGTGCCGTCCGAGTCGATGTAGGGGCACGCGAGTCGCTGGTACTCCCGACGGATCGCGGCGACGGTAGCGGCGGGCTGGCCACGCATGAGCACGCCGAGAGTACCGATCCCGCCTGCCGGTCCGCTCCACCAGTTCTCAAAGTCGGTTCGATGGCTCCAGGTGATCGTATGGCAGTCGACATCGCGCAAGCCCGACCCGCATAGCAGGTCGGTGACGCCCCGGGAATTGCGGGCGAAGTCCCGGTCCTCGGGCACCCTCGGCAGTCCTTCGGGCCCCGTCACTCCAGCCGCGTTGAATGCCTCGACCCACAGGCGTTGCAGCGGTGGAGGAGGGCTCGGCCACACTGTCACCGCTACTTTGCCGCCCGAGCCGACCAGCCGGACCAGTTCGGCCATGCCTGCCGGGGGATCGCCCAAGTGGTTGACGACGAAGTTGGCTACCGCCGCATCGGCCCACCCGCTGCGCACTGGCACCCGAGGCAGGACCGCCTCGCAGAAGACCACACCCGTGAGGCGCGCCCGGGCCTGCTCCAGCATGTCGCGCTCGCCATCGAAAGCGACGACCAGA
>DASSZK010000076.1:0-2118 GCA_035702845.1 Acidimicrobiales bacterium | reverse complement strand
GCCCGAGCGCCTGCAAGCCCTGCTCCTGGACTCCAAGCGTCCGGTGCAACTGATCTTCTCGGGCAAGGCGCACCCAGCGGACGACCTGGGCAAGGAGATGATCCGCCAGATCCACCAGTTCGCCCGCGACCCCTCCGTTCGCCACCGCATCGCGTTCGTGGAGGACTACGACATCGCCGTGGCCCGGATGCTGCTACAGGGCACCGACGTGTGGCTGAACAACCCTCGCCGTCCCATGGAGGCGAGCGGCACGAGCGGGCAGAAGGCGGCCCTGAACGGCGGGCTTAACTGCTCCATCCTGGACGGGTGGTGGGACGAGATGTTCGACGGCAACAACGGCTGGCAGATCGCCAGTGCGGAGTCGTACGGAGATCTGCAGAGGCGCGACGAGGTGGAAGCCAACAGCCTCTTCGAGATCCTCGAACGCCAAGTCGTCCCCCTCTACTACGACCGCAGCGGGGACCGCTTCCCCCGCCAATGGGTGGCGCGGATCAAGGACTCGCTCAGCTCGCTCGGGCCGCGAGTGCAGGCCTCTCGCATGGTCCGCGATTACACGCGCCAGATGTACGAGCCGATGGCCAAGCGGGCGGAGCTGCTTACCGGCGACTCCTATGCCCGGGCCAAGGCGCTGGCCGAGTGGAAGAAGTCGATCCTCGACCACTGGGGGAAGGTGAGCGTCGTCTCGGTCGAATCAGACCAGAGCGGGCTCGTCACTGACCTCGGCACCATCCGCAACGTCACCTGTGAGGTGGAACTCGGGGAGCTCGTGCCCACCGACGTTACGGTCGAGCTACTGCACGGCGCTGTCGTCGGTGGCGAGGACATCACGGACTGGGAGGCTGTGCCCATGCAGCTCGGCTCGGCCATCGGGCCAGGGCCCACCGTGTGGCGCGGCAGCTTCGTCTGCGACACCGCAGGCCGCCACGGGTTCAGCGTGAGGGTCCTGCCCTCGCATCCCGACCTTCATGTCCCCGCCGAAATGGGCTGTGTCGCCTGGGCGCGCCTTTCCTAAGCCATAACGGCCAGCGAGGACCGGACCGGCATGACCCCGCCACTCGAAGCCACAAACTCGCTCGGACGGCCGACTTGCTGAACCACGTCGACGTCGACCAGCTTGTGCGCCTGACAAGCGAGCTGGTGAGCATCGACACCGCCAACCCGCCCGGGAGCGAGGCCGCGGTCGCCGGGGTGCTGAGAGACGCCATGGCGCCCTGGGGCGTGCAATGGCAAGAGGTGGAACCCGCTCCGGGCCGCCTTTCCCTTGTCGGGCGCCTGGCCGCCGGCGAGGACGCCGGCAAGGCGCCAACGCTGATCGTCAACGGCCATACCGATGTGGTGCCGGTGGTCCCTGAACGCTGGTCGCGCTCCCCGTTCACACCGGTGCTATCAGAGGGGCGGCTCTACGGGCGGGGCACGGCCGACATGAAGGGGGGCGTGGCTGCCGCCATTTGCGCGCTTGCCACCCTCGACGCCGCTGGCGCCTCTCGCGGCTGCAACCTCGTGTTCCAGTGGGTCGCCGATGAGGAGCGCGGCGGCGGCCAGGGCACCCGCGTCCTCATGGAGAAGGGCCTGCTCCGGGGCGACGCTTGCATCGTCCCCGAGCCCACCTCGCTCGCCGTCTGCGTGGCCGAGCGCGGGCTACTACAGGGGAAGATCCTGATAAAGGGTCGGCCCGGTCACGGCTCACGCCCTCGCGATGGCATAAGCGCCGTCGAGCACGCAGCCCAGGTGGCCCTCGCCCTCCACGCCGCCGAGTTCGGGGACGCCGAGCACCCCTTGCTCGGGCGCCCCACGGCCAACGTTGGCACCATCCATGGCGGCAGCGCCGTCAACATAGTTGCCGAGCAGGCCGAGGTGGGCTTTGATCGCAGGCTCCTGCCTGGGATGACCATCGAGGAGGCGGTCGCCGGGATCGAGCGCCGCCTAGCGGAGGCCGGGCTGTCCGGGATCGATTACACCATCGAGGTCGAGGACTTCGGCGAAGGTAGCGAGATGAGCCCCGACGACCCCTTCGCATCTCTCGTGCGCAGTTGCGTCGCGTCTGTGACCGGGACCGAGCCGCCCACTATAGGGATGAGCTTCACCACCGACGCCCGCTTTGTCCGCAACCAGGGCGGC
>DASSZK010000054.1:0-13890 GCA_035702845.1 Acidimicrobiales bacterium | reverse complement strand
GAGGTTGCCGTCGATGGCATTGGAGGGCACATCGCCCCCGGCTGCCGGGGTATTCGTGCTCGCCGCCCAACCTGTGCGCGACAACTGGCTCTCGCCGCCCGTCGAGGCGGAGCAGTTCGCCCCTGTCCCGCCTGCGGTGGTCGTCGTGGCACCGGTCGTCGTCGTGGCACCGGTCGTGGTCGTGGTGCCAGAACTGCCGTTATAGATAAGGAACTGCTCCATCGACCACCAGCTGGGCGATGCCGCCGCAGTAAGGACCACTTGGAGGTACTGCGCAGTGACGGCGCTGAAGCTAACGATCTCGGGGTCGCCTGTGCCGGTACAGCTGGCGACGACGGTCCACGGCCCCGAGGCGGAGGAGGCGACCTCGACGTTATAGCCCCTGGCGTAGTCGCCGGCATAGTCAGGAGCCGACATCTCGATCTCGTCGAAGGTCTGCGCCGACGCCATGTTGACGATGTAGTTGTCGCCCACGGACTGCGCCGCGCCAGATGTAAACCGGTTGGCATTGGTGTGGTTGACCGCGTTCGTGATCGGATCCTGGGCCCCGGTGGCGGTGCTCGGGGTCGGAGCGCTCGCAGTGAACGCAGATTCGTTGAGCTGGGTCTGGCCTGCAGTTACCGCCGAGCAATTGGCGCTGGCGGCCGAAGCGTAGCTGCCCGCCAGCGAGCCTGAGACGACGGGAGCGAGCGCGAGCAAGGAGACGACCGCCGCTGCTGCCACCGGCACCCTATTTGCCCTGGGCCTCGGCTTGCCTCGGGCCACCCTCCATCCCCCAGTGGCGGGGTGCCCTCCGCGCCGAAAACTTGGCGCGCCAAAACCTATATCAGCCACGTTGCCTTTCCCCCTCTCGCGCCACGCCCGGGCCACAGGGCCGCTCAAGGCTAGAACAAAGGCGCCAATGCGATTATGGGGCCTTGTGGGCTGGATGTCCAGGGGCAATCTGGCTTCCCCCGACGCAACCCCGCGTAGCTGGGCCTTTTTAGCGGAGGCCGCAGAGGCGCAGCGGGCCCGGCCCGCCCCAGGTGAGCACTGCAAGTGATCCCGGGTAATTATCGTCGAAATACCCCGTGGCCTTGCCGCCAATAGCCAGTGTGACAGGCTGAGTGCTGGCGGGACCACGCAGAGGGACGATCCCTGCAGAAATATTTTGGATCGCACCGCCCTCGAAATTTACGGCTACCCGCACCGAAGCCCCGACGGCCGAGCGAGGAACCTTCAACCAGACAGTGCTAAGCCCGGCAAAAACGAGGCATCCTCCGCCGGTGCGCCGCACCGAGGTCGCCGAGCGCTCGTAGATAAAACGGTCAGGAAATAAAGGCGCAGCCGTAAGTGCGTCCTCGGACCCGGTCCACGTGCCTACGGCGAGGAGGGCTCTGGCATTGGACAGGTCTTGGGCGCTGAGCGGTACATGCCCGACCCAGCCGTTGGCTGCGAACCGGGCCAATTGCCCAGCCGACAGGTTGGGGAACGGGGGGATCGGCGGCGCAGTGGGCCCTGACACATCGTGAGCTCCACGAGCGAGCCAATCGGCGGTAGCAAAAAAGGTCGTCTTCAGGCCCGAGACGAGCGAGTTGCGGGCCCCGATAGTTGCCTGCGCCTGCCCGAGGTTGCCCACAGCGACAAGGAATAAAAGGCCGGCGGCAGCGACAGTTGGTGCGGCGCGCCGGGTGCGCCCTGAAAGAGCGGCGGTAACTGCAGGCAACAAAAGAGCAATACATATGTAGATGTAGCGCGAGACGGCGGGGCTGACGGTCGTGGCATCGCGCCCGACGCCGGCGAGGAGGTAAAAGGCCAGCGCCCCACCGGCCAAGGCCAATGCCACCGGGCCACGGCGCCACAGCCGCTCCAAGTTGGCTCCGACCCACACCCCGAGGGCTACGAGCAGAGCTCCGCCCAGGGCGGGCGCATCGAAGGCCTGGCCCAGCGCGCCCGAAAGCCCCGCCCAGGCGTAGCCCGGTGCCCCCGAGAGCACCGTCAGGTCCACCGTGTCGCTGTGCTCGCTCAGCCCCAGGTGGCCAACGGCCAGGAACCACAACAGGTACACACCTACCGGTGGCCCGATCAGCGTGAGCCAGCGCCGCCACCCCAAGCGGCGGGCGGCCAGCACGCCGGCCGCCACCACCATGGCGACGCCGACGGTCGAGCACATGAGCCCGGCGACGAGACAACCCGACGCCCATCCCAAGTGGGCGCTGCGGCCATGTCCAGTCCGACCGTGAGAGGCGAATGCCCGTTCCACGAGCTCGACAGCGGCCAAGCCGAACATGACCGCTCCGACGAAGCCGATCTGGAACGCCCAGGTCAGGTCCTCTGCCCCTGCTCCGAGGAACGCGAGCAGCCCTGCGCCCACTGTGGCCAGCCACGGCGAGGCGCCGCTACGAAGGGCGGCTCTCCACACAAGGTGCACGACTAGGGCCTGAGCCAGTAGGAGCGGCACGAGGTACGGCCAGTACGAGCTCAGGTGGAAGGTGTTGAACAGCGCCCGCCACAAAAGGATGGGCAGTGTGGACCAGTGCTCATTGTGGGGATAGAAGATGCCGGAGGGGCTGTTGGGGGGGTTGAAGAGGCCCCGGGAGGCCAGGAAGTCCCACTCGTCGCCGAAGAACCACAACTTTCTGTCCGTCCAGGCCCAAAAGGCGAGGCCGGCGATCAGCGTCGCCGCGTGCGCCATGACCGGGAGTGACAAGCGACGCCGGGGCGCACCGGCGACCCCGTCGGGTAGAGAAGGGGCCCGGTGAGCCAGTCCCGCGTCCGGCCGCTCAGGCATCGACGCCAACGGTAGTGGCTCACCAGCCCACGCTTCCTGCACCATCAGTGCCCAGTAGTAGATTGCCCGCAATGGGTTTTGCCGATGTCGGTGCTGGCCTGCGCGTCGGCTGGTGGGCGGGGGGCGAGGTATGGAGCCCTCTGGCTGCACTGTGGGGCGGTCTGGTCCGTGGTGAGGTGACCGGTCGCCTGCCCGCTTTGCGCCCGGTACTGGTGACCGGTCCGGGCGGTGCTCAGGACTGGACGGCTCCCGGGTTCACCGGCGAGCCGATCGTCGAGGTGGCGCTGGACGGCGAGGGCCTGAGCGGCTTCGACGTCTTTGTAACCGCAGGTTGGGCCGAACCCGACGGCACCAAGATGGCGGAGGCCATGCGCGAGGCCGGGGCTTCGGTAATGCCCGTCATCCCGTGCGAGGACTGGGGCGGTGTTCCGGGGCTGAGCGTCGGGCCGCCCTTTGCCGTGCCCGAACCGGCCTTGCTGGCTCGCCGGTACCTGTCGCCGGCGCTTCTTGGCGCCCGTAACGCCTACCTCCGCGTGGCCGAGGGACTGCCCGGAGGCTATGTGCTTTTGGAAGAGGGCGCTTTCGGGGCGGCGGCCGGCGCCGAGGCCGACCTGCGTGCGGCCCTGGACCGCCTGGCCGAGCGCGGCGCAAAAGAACGCGGCGAGGACCGGCCGTTGCAGGTCGTGCACCTTTTGGGCGGGGCTTTCGCCGTCGAGGAGCCCGATACGGACGAGCTAATGGTGCGGCGGCGCGCTGTGGACGAGGAAGCCCGTTTCCAACCGGAGGACTGGGTGCCGCCGGCCGAGCTGGGACGGCCCGGTCGTCCCGAGTTGGTGCTGAGGGTGACCAACGGGCTCGACATGGCGGCAGCGGTATCGGGCGCGGCCGTGGTCGTGGCCCGCTCAGGAGCGCTGATGGCGCTGGCTTATGCCCTCGGGGTGCCCCACGTGGCGTTGGGCGAAGAGGGCTCGGGGCCGAGCAACTTCGCCGCCTGGACTGGCGATGCCAGCGCCCTGGCCCAGTCGCCGGCGCAGATCGTGGCCACTATCGACAACATCTTTGCCCGGCGGGGTCGGCCCCCGGGGCTCGAGCGTTTGGAGGCAACGTTGGACCAGGCCCTGGACGAAGCGGCTAGTGGCCTAAAGAGGGCCATGACGGAGCTGGCTACCGGGGTGCGCCGGCGCCCGGCAGAGCTGCCGCCAGAGCAGAGGCTGCGGGAACTGGAGGCGGCCAACGAGGCACTGCGCAGGCGCCTTGCGGCCGAAAGGTTGCGTTTCGGCGAGCGGGCCGCTCTCATGGAGAAAGCGGCTAACACTTCAGTCGAGTCGGCCATCAAAGCCGTCCACGGCCAGGACGTCGTCGTGCGCAGGCGTTTGGAACAGACAGAGCGCGAGATGCGCCGGCTCCAGGAGGAAACCGCCGTCCAGCAGGCGGAGCTGCGAGCGATCTACGCTACGCGCACCATGAAGGTGCTCGCCCCTGCCCGCCAGTGGTACGGGCGCATCGCCCGCCAGGTGACCAGCCAGTAGTGCCCCGCACCAACCGGCCTCGCAGCTCGGCAACCCGCGCCGGCACCGCTCCTAAGGCCCCCGCAGACCGCTCGGCGTCCCAACCGACTCCAGGCGGGGGACCCGTGCTGGTGGGCGACGCCGCGCTCCCCGGCGCCGTGTCTCAAGAGGTAGGCCCTCACGGGACAGGGCCTCATGGGGGCCCGCCTCAACGGGTCGCCGACCTTTTGACCGGGCCTTTCGGCATAGGGGTCGTGGTGCCCACGGTTGTCGACAGCCAGCGTCGCGTCGTGGAAGCGGGGACCTTCAGCGGGCCGGGCGGCGCCATCCTCGCCTTCGGGACCGGGCTGGGGGCAGGCGCCCGAGAGGTCAACTTTTGCCGGGACATCCCGGGCACGAGTGCACCGGTGGTGGCGACCTCGCAGCCGGCGAGCAGTGTCGAAGATGCTGTCGAGGCTGCGATCGACCAGGGGCTACGGGTCGTGGTCGACCCCGAGTGGCGCGTGGTCGTGCAACAGGCGGCGGGTGCTCTGCCCTCCGGTGCCGCGATGGCGGGGCCCCGGCGCTGGGCGCAACGTGACGAAGCGTGCCCCACCCGGGTATTGGTGGTCACCTCGGTCCTGCCCGGGACCGACGTACGCAACGACGGGTTGAAGTCGCTGGTTGAGGCGCTGGCCGGGTGCCCGGGGACCCGTGTGACCCTGGCGTGCGCCGACGGGTTCGGCGCCGACCGCTACTCCCGGTACTTCCAGCGCCAAGGTGTAGAGGTCATCACCGGCCCGAGCGACTGGCTGGCTTGGGGCGAAGACCGCCGCTACCACTACTCGCACGTGCTCGTAAGCGACTCGGGCCTCGCCACGCGGCTGTGGCCGGTGGTCCGCACCACGCAGCCCCAGGCCATGGCCGTCCTGTACTCGGAGATGCTGCCGGTGCGCGGCGCCCAGTCCGTCGTTGGGGAGTGGAGCGACCAGCCCGGAGCGGCGATGGTGGAGCGCTTGCTACACGCGCGCCTGGTCGAGCAGCTCGAGGGGATGGAAGCGGCGTGGTGTGCCAGTCAGGCGGACGCCCAGCTCTTGGCCGGGCTGGTACCGGGGATACGGGTCAGGCACGTAGGGCCGCCGGTGCTGCGCCAGGTCGAAGGTAAGGGCTTTGCCGACCGCGAGGGAGCGGTGTTCGTCGCTACCGACAGCTTCGACATCACCGCCGACTCCGAAGCATCGGCCCTTTACGCGCTGGAGCACCTGTTGCCGGCATGGCGCCGGCGTGACATCGGCGTCAAGGCCACGGTGGTGTGCGACTGGCCGACCCCCGGCCTGGAGCACCGGGCAGCGCTGGTGGGCGCCGAGATCGTGGGCAGTGAAGGCGACCTGGCCGCAGTCCTGAGCCGGGCGCGGGTAGTCGTGGCTCCCGCCGTGCACGGGACGGCCGGCCTGGCAGTGGTGCCGGCGGCGCTGGCGGCCGGCACACCCTTCGTGTGCACCCCCGAGGCAGTGGCAGGCACGTTCCTCGACGAGATCGCCGCTCCCTCTCAGATGGCGAGCCCTCCGGGGACCGTGCACCGGGGATGGCAACTGCTCACCGACGAGCTCGCCTGGGCAGAGGAGGCGTCTTACCTGGCCGCCCGCTGGCAGCAGCTGGCAGAGCAACGCGGTAGCGCTTTGGAGGCCGCCCTGGCTGAGTGCGGGATCGAGCCACCCGGGGCGGCCCCGTGGCCCGAGCAACGCTGGGCGCCGCGCCCGCCCCGGCGCAGAGTGCAAGTGGCACACAGGCCGGCGCCCGTAGCCAACCCACCGGCGATCTTCGTGCCCGACAGCCTGAGCGAGGACGAGCGCTACGAGCTGTGGCACTCCCGTCGAGGCCCTGGCAACGCCGAGGTTGTTGGAGCTATCGCCGCCGAAGCGACCGCCGGTGCCTACCAACCCACCATCTCCGTCCTCATGCCGGTGTGCGAGACAGAGGCGTGGATGCTCGAAGCAGCGGTGCAGTCCATGCTCGACCAGGCCTATCCCAACTGGGAGCTGTGCATGGCCGACGACGCCTCCACTAAAGCCGAGACGCTGGCGGCCATCGATGCTGTGGTAGCCCGCGACCCGAGGGTCAAGGTGACCCGGCTGGAGGAGCGCTCCGGGATCAGTGCCGCCACCAACGCCGCCTTGGGCATGGCCACGGGGGAGTTTGTCGGGTTCTTGGACCACGATGACGTGTTGAAGCCGCACGCATTGGCCCAGGTGGTGCGCTGGCTCAACGCCGACCCCGGCCTCGACATGCTCTACAGCGACGAGGACAAACTGACGCCGGCGGGCCGCTTTACCGAGGCCCGGTGGAAGCCTGACTGGTCGCCCAACCTGTTGCTGTGCCAGAACTACATCTGCCATTTCCTCGTCCTTCGCCGGTCGCTGGTGGACCAGGTCGGCGGTTTGCGCAGCGAGTTCGACGGCAGCCAGGACTACGACCTGGTGCTGCGCATCGCCGACTCCATCGGCCACACGCCTGAGCGCATTGCCCATATCCCAGACTCCCTCTACAGCTGGCGCATGCACGAGCGCTCGGCCGCCTCCGCCGGCGACCACAAACCTTGGGCGTGGCTGGCGGCCCAGCGGGCTCTCGGCGACTGGCTCGCTCGGCGCGAAGATGCCGGGGGTGTCGGCGGGTGGAGCGAGGAAGGGGCGTGGTTCGACGTGCACCGCACGAGGTTCCGCCGGGTGGGCGAGCCCAAGGTGAGCATCGTCATCCCCACCCGCAATGGTCGCCACCTGCTTGAGCGCTGCATAGACAGTGTCCTCGCCAAGTCGGTGTACACCAACTACGAGCTGGTGGTCGTGGACAACCAAAGCGACGAGCCCGAGACGCTCGAGTACCTGGCCACGATGCCGGGCAAGGTTGTGCGCTACCCCCACGAGTTCAACTACTCCCGCCAGCTCAACCTGGCCGCGGCGGCGGTCGAGTGCGACCTGCTGGTGTTCTTGAACAACGACACCGTGGTCATGACGACCGACTGGCTGGACCGCCTCATCGAACAGGCCATGCGGCCCGAAGTTGGTGCCGCCGGGCCCCGCTTGCTGCTCCCCAACGGTGACATCCAGCACGAGGGCATCATCATCGGCCTGTGGCGGGGCCATGCCAACTCGGTGGAGTGGGGCAACTGGTGGCGCATGGGCGACCTGGCCCGCGACGTGTCCGCCGTCACCGGTGCGTGCATGGCTACCCGGCCCGGGGTGTTTTGGCGCCTGGGCGGGTACGATGAACGGCTCCGAGTGGCTTACAACGACGTCGACTACTGCCTGCGGCTGCACCAGGCCGGGTATCAGGTGGTCTATGAGCCAGATGCCGCGCTCTTCCATGCGGAGGGGTCGACGCGCGGGCGGGTGGAGGACCCCCATGACGCACCGCTGTTCAACGAGAGGTGGCGCCCACGTTCTGGGTGCGACCCCTACTACAACCCCAACATGGTGCGTAACCGCCTGTTGTTCAAGGTCGAGCCGTGAGCACGATCGAGACTGAAGCAGCGGTCGGCGGCGGTACGGACCTCGTCCCCACCCAGGACCCGGCGCTCGCCGGCTTCCCGGCCGGTGGTGCGGACCTCGACCCGGGGAAAGGGCGGCGCCGGCGGGGCAAGGCCACGACGGTCAACGCGGCCAAGCCGCGGTTCAGCCTGAGCGAGTACTCCCAGTACCGGGAGCTGTTCTGGAACCTGACTTTGCGAGAGCTTCGGTCCAAGTACAAGCGCTCGGTCATCGGCTGGGGGTGGTCGATGATCAACCCCCTGGCCAACATGGCCATCTACACGATCGTGTTCTCGATGCTGTTCCGGATCCACCCGCCCGTCGGTGTACCGAGCGGGCTCAACAGCTACGCGCTGATGTACCTGTGCGGCATGCTGCCTTGGACGCTGTGGCAGGGCAGCATCATGGAGTCGATGGGGGCCCTGCTGGGCAACCAGAACCTGATCCAAAAGACGTATTTCCCCCGCGAGCTCATCCCGGGCGCGACCGTCGCGTCCAAGCTGGTGTCGCACTTCATTGAGATGTCCTTGCTCGTGACAGTCATCGTGGCGTTCGGCAACTGGCGCGCTCTGCCCATGATCCCGTTCGTGCTCCTCACGATCGCCTTGGTGACGATCTTCGCTACGGGGATGTCGCTGATCTTCTCGCTCGGGAACGTCTTTTACCGAGACATCATGCACTTCGCCAACATCCTGTTCTTCATCTGGATGTTCCTCACCCCGGTCACCTACCCCTGGTACCTGGTCGGTGGTGGCCTCGAGCCGACGGGATCGCCTGGGCCGAGCTACCTCGTGGCCCCACGGGCCCTGCACCTTCTTGGTCACACCTTTTCGTTGGGGAGCCTGTTCAAGGCCAACCCCATGACTGATGCGGTGTTGTCGTTCCAATCGTTCATTTACAACGGAGCTTTGCCCTCTACGGGCCACTACCTGGCGTATATCCCCTTGGTCAACGGCACCCCCGGCAAGCTCACGCACGGTGTTGTGCCTGCTGTGGTCTCCTGGGGCGATTACGCGTACCTGGCTGCCTGGGCTATAGGGATCTTCGTCATAGGCATGTGGATCTTCCGTAAGTACGAGGCCCGCCTGCCTGAGGAGCTATAGCTGTGGGCCGACCGGTGGTTGTGGCCGATCACGTTTCCAAGAAGTACCGGCTATACCGCGAGCGCAACGCCTCGATCAAGGCGGCAGTGATGCGCGGCGGGAGGGCGAAGGTCGACGTCTTCTGGGCGCTCGATGACGTGAGCTTGGAAGTCTCGGAAGGCTCGACCACTGGGCTCATCGGGGCCAACGGCTCGGGCAAGTCCACAATGCTGAAGTGCCTGGCCAAGATCCTGCGACCGGACAAGGGGGCCGTCTCTACCACAGGCAAGATGTCGGCCCTCCTTGAGCTCGGTGCGGGTTTCCACCCCGAGCTGACTGGCCGCGAAAACGTCTTCTTGAACGGGGCGATCCTCGGCTTGAAGCAAAAGGAGCTGGTGGCCCGCTTCGACGACATCGTCGACTTCGCCGGCATAGGGCAGTTCATCGATGAACCCGTCAAGAACTACTCCTCGGGCATGTACGTGCGCCTCGGGTTCTCGGTCGCCATCAACGTGCAGCCTGACATCCTGCTTGTGGACGAGGTGCTGGCCGTAGGTGACGAGGCCTTCCAGCGCAAGTGCCTGGAGCGCTTCACTGAGCTCAAGCGCAATGGCAAGACCGTCATCATTGTGTCGCACTCGATGCAGTCAGTGGTCAACATGTGCGATCACGCCATCTGGTTCCAAAAGGGCCACAAGATGGCTGATGGAGAGCCCAAGGAGGTCGTGGAGGCCTACACCGGCTCCATCGTGCTCGACGAGCACCGGCCGGCCGAGAAGGGTGACCGCTGGGGGTCGGGGGAAGCACGGATCGAGCGGGTGGAACTACTCGACGGGGAGGGCCGTGAGATCACCCGGATCAAGACGGGTGACCCTCTCACTTTCAGGTTGTCCTATGCCGCCTCCGAGCCCATCGAGCAACCTGTGTTCTCCGTGTCGGTACAGACCCTGCAGGGCGTCGTGGTGACGAACCCCACCACCCGTGAGGCCGAGAAGATGCCGGAGAAAATCGACGGGAGCGGGCGGGTGGAACTACGCCTGCCCAGGTTCCCGCTCCAACCGGGCACCTACGACGTGACCGTATCCCTCACCGACTTCACCATGGCTCATCCCTACGACGTGCGCCGCAACGTGGTGCGCCTCGATGTGGACAGGAAGGGGCCTGTCGAGCCTGGGGGGTTGGTCGCGCTCGGCGGGAAGTGGGAGATCGACGCCTGAGCGAATTGCTGGTCGCCGACGGCGTTGGTTCCTACCTGTGGCCGCTCCTGGTCCACCTGTTGCGCCCATCTCCTGGGCGCCCGGCGGTCTGTGCGCCCCGGGGGTCGAGCCCAGATGTCGAGCACGCGATGATGTCGAGGGGTCTTGATGCCCGGGTAGGTGCCCCTTCGCGGACGCGGGTGTTCGTGAATTCCTATCGAGGCGTGTCAGGTTGCCTTATATCAGACGAGATATCACGGGTTCGCAAAACAGCGCGGTCGGCAGCAACGTGAGCGCGAGCGCCGTACTCAGGGCCACGAGTGAGTGGCGCCACTTCCGGCCCCCGGCCACGCTTGAGATGGCGATCGTGCGCGTAAAGGGGATCGGCGGTGAGGGCGCCCCTGGGCTTCTGTACGCAGGCCGGTTGAGCGCAGTCGCAAGGCGGGGCCGTGGCCATTGCCGCGGGCACCACCGCGGCGCCTAGGTCCAACAGGAAAACTCTCGTCATGTCGGCCAGGAGCGCGACCTGAGCCCCTCTCGGGGGCGATCAAATCGACTTGAGGCATCGACCACAGGGAGCCAAAACGTCGTGGGTGCCCCCTCTGGCGGCCCGGGGCTTCCCGAGGCCGTCAGCATACGGTGTAGCCTCGCGACGATGACGCGGTACCTGATCACCGGCGGCGCGGGCTTCATCGGCTCCCATTTGGCAGAGGCACTCGTTTCTCGTGGGGACGCAGTGCTGGTACTTGACTCTCTGGCGACCGGCCGCCTCTCCAACCTTGATGGCTTGACGGGCAATTCCCGCTTCAGCTTTGTCCAAGGATCCGTGCTAGACGAGTTGGCCGTCGACCAGGCGGTGCGCAGCTGCGATGTCGTCGTGCACCTTGCGGCGGCGGTGGGTGTCAAGCTCATAGTCGAAGAGCCGCTGTACTCGTTGACGACGAACATCAGGGGCGCCATAGCCGTGCTCGAGGCAGCACACCGGTACAGGCGCAAAGTTATGGTGGCCAGCAGTTCTGAGATCTACGGCAAGAACAGTTCCGTACCTCTCAACGAGCAGTCCGACAGGGTTCTCGGTTCGCCTGCCGTGGCGCGCTGGGCCTACTCGACGTCTAAGGCTGTAGATGAAATCCTGGCCTACGCATACCACCGCGAAAGGGATCTGCCGACGATCGTGGTGCGCCTGTTTAACACTGTCGGGCCGCGCCAGAGCCCTGCCTATGGCATGGTTATCCCTCGGCTCGTGCGACAAGCGCTTGCTGGCCAGCCTCTCACGGTGTACGGGGACGGGACGCAGACCAGATGCTTCTGTCACGTGCTCGACGTCGTCCGGGCTCTTACCGGGCTCCTGGACGAACCTGCCGCAGAAGGAGATGTCTTTAACATCGGCAGCTCGGAAGAAATTTCCATTGCCGAATTGGCTCGGTTGATCGCCACCAAAACCGGTAGCTCGTCTGACGTCGTCTACACTCCGTACGACGTCGCCTACGAGACGGGCTTCGAAGATATGGCGAGGCGGGTGCCTGATACCCGGAAGATCCGCGAGTTGACAGGCTGGGAGGCGGAGCGGCGCCTGGTGCAGATACTCGAGGATGTTGCCCGAGAGGTAATCGCAGAGGGTGTTCCCGTGGTTGCCAGCCCAGAAAAATGATCAGACTGCGCACGCGACCATTTTTTGACAGCGGTGACAGTAGCTGAAGAGGCAGGTGCCCTCGAGGTGCTCCTGTCAACCTACAATGGAGGCCGCCACCTCGCTGAGCAACTGGACAGTCTGAGAGCTCAGACGTACCCACACATGCGACTGTCGGTCCGGGATGACGGGTCTATTGACTGTACAGTGGAGTTGGTGCGGTCGAGATTGGCCGATTTTCCCGGCTCGAGGTTGGACCTCGGGCCCAACGTGGGTGCTGCTCAGAGCTTTCTGTCGTTACTGAGGGGCGTAGGACCCGCAGTTCAATTTGCCGCCTTTTGCGACCAGGACGACATTTGGGCGCCGGACAAGCTCGAAGTTGCCGTCGGGATGATTAGGGATATCGCAGGTCCGGCCTTGTACTGCTCGGCGGTGACCCTCGTAACGGACGGTCTTGAGGCGATCAAGACGCATCGTCGTTGCACCCGCGGTGTGTCCTTCCGCAATGCCTTAGTGGAAAACGTGGCGACCGGATGTACGATCGTCCTCAACCGCGCTGCGATCGACCTCGTCAATGCGCGCCAGCCCACGGCTCTGCTGATGCACGACGCTTGGTGCTACCTCGTCGTGAGCGCATTCGGTACGGTCGTCTACGACCCCGTCCCGAGGGTCTGCTACCGCGTCCACTCCGCTAACGCCATCGGAGTTGCCCCGTCCGCACTGCGCGAGTGGAAGCGTCGTGCATCAAACCACAGGCTACACGGAGCGGAGCGCACTTTGACGGCTCAGGCTCAAGAGTTCCGTCGGTTATACGGGGGGCGCTTGGAACTCGAAGTCAGAGCGGTGCTCGATGACTTTCTAACCGGTAGCGAGCCTCTTCTGAGGCGGCTGCGCTACAGCTTGGTGGGTGCCGCCTATCGGCAACGACGCCTGGATGATGTCGTCTTCCGTCTTCTCTACCTAATGAAAAGGATCTGAGGTCTTGATGAGTGGTGATGACGGAGTAACGAAGGCGATGGGCGCGTTTGAGGTGCCTGAAAGGCCACCTGGATATTATCCGCGAACGGAGCCGCACGGGACACTGGTGCCCCATCTGTTAGTGCCAGGCAATAACCGCGCAGCGCTGGGCGGCAGCGGGCGCGCCGTGATTGTCTCGCACCACGAGCTCTCGGACCGGGCTCACGCAAGCTGTGTAGCCCCCGGGGCTGGCTGGACGTGGTCCTTGGGCACGCCAGGACACCTACGCAACTGGGCTGAGGTCGAGCGGCCGTCGTGTACGCTCGGCACCGTCACGGGGGCCCGAGGCAGGTGATCCTCGCTACCGGCATACCGGTGCAAGTCGATCGTGAGGGTCGTTGCCGGCTGCACCACACCTTCCGGATCGAGCCGCCTCATGCATCGAGAGGCTACAGTGCGACGGGACAGAGAAAGGGCAGGGGGCCAGCACAGCGTCGTCCTGTCGCCGACCGTTTGCAGTGGAGCAGGACCAATACAAAGTTGGTGTTCAAATGAACTTCACAATATGTACCATAGTCGCGAAGAACTATCTTCCCGCGGCTCGCGTTCTGGGGTCTTCCATCAAAGCTCACCAACCGGGAGCGCGCTTCGTCACTCTAGTCGTGGACCACACGGGACCAAGCGACGAGGACTTCGAAGTCCTTGGTCTCAGCGACATCGGCATAGACCCAGACGAGGCGCTCAGAATGGCAGCACTCTATGACGTGATGGAGTTCTGTACGGCGGTTAAGCCCTGGCTGCTTCGGGCCCTACTTCAAACCTCTGACGTCGTCGCATACCTCGACCCGGATATTAAGGTCTACGCCCCGCTAGATGATATCGCGGACCTAGCACATGAGCATGGCATAGTGCTGACACCCCATGTAACCCGTCCCATGCCTCGCGACGGCCTGAGCAAGTCTGAGACCGAGGTGCTGCTTGCAGGTATCTATAATCTCGGGTTTATTGCCGTTTCTAATGAGGCCCGCGACTTTCTATCCTTTTGGATGGAGCGCCTGAAACGCGAATGCATATCCGATCCGGCGAACATGCGTTTCGTGGACCAGCGATGGGTTGACTTCGTGCCGGGCATCTGGGACGCCTTCATACTACGTGACACCACGTATAACGTGGCGTACTGGAACCTAGATCACAGGGTTGTAACTCGAAAGAACGACTGTTATCTTGTGGATGGCGAGCCACTT
>DASSZK010000428.1:0-13439 GCA_035702845.1 Acidimicrobiales bacterium | reverse complement strand
ACCGGCAAGGACGGCAACGACTACCGGGTGGCGACGGTCCCGGTGGTCGCCCACGGCCTCGCTGTGATGATCGGCTACCCCATCCAAAGCCTGGAAAGGTCACTGGCGTTCCTGCGCCTCATGCTCATCCTCGTGGGTCTGGGCGGTGTAGCCCTGGCGGCGATG
This sequence comes from Acidimicrobiales bacterium, assembly GCA_035702845.1. Lineage (GTDB taxonomy): Bacteria > Actinomycetota > Acidimicrobiia > Acidimicrobiales > Palsa-688 > JAJZMF01. The sequence goes on along the minus strand of DASSZK010000428.1, from coordinate 13,274 downwards.
CTGGGTTGGGCAGTGGGCAGAGCCAGCATGGGCCCGGTAGAGAACCTGACGCTGGCGGCCGAACATGTCGCGGAGACCCAGGATCTCTCCGCTCACATCGACGACACAGGCAACGATGAACTCGGGCGTCTTGCCCGCAGCTTCAATGCCATGCTGGCCGCGCTCAGCGCCTCCCGGCACCAGCAGGCGCAGCTCGTGTCAGACGCCGGCCACGAACTGCGGACCCCACTCACCAGTCTGCGGACCAACATCGAGGTACTGATGAGGGCGCGCGACCTGCCCGACGCCGACCGTAACGAGCTCCTCGAGGACGTCAAGGCGCAGCTCGAAGAGCTGACCACTCTCGTCGGTGATTTGGTCGACCTGGCCCGCGAGGAAGAGCGACCCGTGAGCGCCTGGGGACCGTCCCAGGCCGAACCCGAGCTTGTGGACGTGTCGCAGATCGTCGCTAAGGCGGTCGAAAGAGCCCAGCGGCGCGCCCTGTCTGTTACTTTCAGCGTCCACACGGAGCCGGCTTGCTTGAAAGGGCATGCGCCGCTCTTGGAGCGTGCAGTGATGAACGTCCTCGACAACGCGGCCAAGTGGAGCCCGGCGGGGGGCGAGGTAGTCGTGACCACGGAGTCATCGGACCACCAGAGGTTGCACATTTCCGTGACTGATGAGGGCCCGGGTATAGCGCCAGAGGACCTGCCCCGTGTCTTTGACCGCTTTTACCGAGCACAGAGCGCCCGCTCCATGCCCGGTTCAGGCCTGGGCCTTGCCATCGTGAAGCGTGTGGTGACTTCTCATGGTGGTGACATAGCCATAGCCTCACGCCCCGAAGGCGGCACCCAGGTGGACATGTGGCTGCCGCGAGCGGACGCTGAGGGGCTCGGCGCCGGCCAGCCCGAGGACCTTTAGCCCAGTCCGAGGCGTTCCAGGTCGCCGGGCTCGTCAACGTCCGCGAACGCCCGAACGGCTACACCCTCGGGCCAGACGCTCTCATCCAGGAACACCGCGCCAGGGCGGTCGAGGAGGACCTTCATGGAACGCGCCCCGCCGGTGACTGCGCCCTGCGCGAAAGCGACGTCCGCCGCCGACCACCGGGCTGCAAGCGGCTGGGGGCGGCCGGCGATCAGAGGTACTACTGAGCCCGCGCCAGGATGGCGTGCGACCTTGGAGAGCGCGCTGGCGTCCATCAACGGCAGGTCGCAGGCGAGGACCAAAATGGCCCCGCACCAGCCTCGTTGCGCCAGTGCTCTCGCTCCGCATGCGAAAGCGACGAGCGGGCCCTCGCCTGGCGCCTCCTCTACGACAGCGTCCAGCCCGGAGCGCCCGGGGCCCACTTCCAGCACGAGCCCGCTCACCCTGTGAAGGACCTCAGCCAGTCGCCGGGCATAATGCACCCCCTCGACCGCCAGCATGGCCTTGTCCCGGCCCATGCGCCGGCTGGCACCTCCCGTCAGCAAGAGGCCGGCAACAGGCTCCGCCATGGCCTATCGACGCGCCCAGCGCCACGAGGCGCTTATCCGTCCACCGCTCACTGTTGCCGCCTTGGGCACCGCATGCTCGAAGTGAGCCTGGCATGCCCCGCCCATGACCAACAGGTCGCCCGAAGCCGGCCTGAAATCAACCGAGCGCCCGCCACCCTTAGCCCTCATCAGGAACGAGCGCGTGGCGCCCAACGTCACTATGGCAACGAGCGTGTCGTCGAGCCGGCGTAGCTCGCGGTCGGCGTGGAACGCGACGCTGTCGCGCCCGTCCCGGTAGTAGTTGAGACCAGGACCGACGAGCCGCTTCCCGTACAGCTCGCGCAAAGACGACTCGATCTCGACCATGACCGGTAACCCAAGCTCGCCTGCACTATGGCACCAATGGCTCACACGCGGGTCGTCTACGACCCGGTCGTACATCCAGCGCTTGTAATGGCGCCAGTCCACGCACTCGGCGAGCTGGGCGAAGAGAGCGTCCGCCCCCTGCAGCCATCCCCGGGCCACGTCGACCCACGCCCCGCTCCCAAGGTAGGTGCGCTCCGCGTTTGCTGAGCCCGGCGCTATCACTTGCCCCGAGCTGAAGAGGCCGAGTTGCAGCATCGTCACTCCGACATCTTACCCGCCGGGACCGAACATACGTTCCCGCACGGGGAGGTTATCCCAACCCGCCGCGCGTCCCGTTTGACTAGCCTTCCCACCGTGCGCCCACTGACGCCAGGTCCCGACTCCCTCCCGGACGAGCAGCCGGACCCGCAGCACTCCTACGGAGCCGCCCCGGGGGAGACCCCGCTTGCAGGAGGGCGACCTTGACCCCCTTTTATCTGGCCGGGGCACTCCTCGTCGTGGCCCAGGTGCTAGGCATTTACGCCCTGGTGACAAAGAAGGCGGACTTCATTTTCGCAATGGTCATGCTCGTACTGGTGCTTGCCGCCCTTGGTGCCGGAGCGGACGGCGTCTACAACCAGGTCCACTGAGCCAGGAGCGACCACGACCGACCACGTGCCGGCTGACCAAGACGAGATAGTCGTCTCTGGGGTGAGCAAGATCTACCCGGGGGCATCGTCGCCGGTGCTCACCGGCATCGACCTTAGGATATCTGCGGGAAGCTTTTTTACGATCATCGGCCCCAGTGGTGCCGGAAAATCCACGCTGTTGCGCGTGATGGCCGGTTTGACGACCCCGAGCACGGGAGAGGTATCCGTCTTCGGCGAACCGCCGTCGCAGGCCAGCCGGGCCAAGCACCTCGGCTGGGTACCCCAATCCCCGGCATTGTTGCCCTGGCGGACCGTGCTGGACAACGTGCGACTGCCTCTCCAGGTGAACAAGAAAACCGCAGCCAGCGCAATGGACCCCGATCTGCTCTTAGCAGTACTCGGGCTCGATGCCGCCAAGCACATGCTGCCCTCACAGCTCTCAGGCGGGATGCGCCAGCGTGCCGCGCTAGCTCGGGCGTTCGCCTTCCGTCCCAAATTGCTACTGATGGACGAGCCTTTCGGCGCCTTGGACGAGATGACCCGCGAGCATGTCGGCCACCTCCTGCTCGAATTATGGCAGCAAGAACGCCGGACTGTGGTCTTCGTCACCCACTCGGTTGCCGAGGCCGTGGTGCTCTCGGACAGGGTCGCGGTCATGGGCGGTGGAAAATTGAGCCCGGCCGTAGACATCACGCTGTCGCGTCCTCGGCCCGAGGGCATCGAGGACACCGAGCAGTTCCAGCAACTTTGCACCCGGCTGCGTGGCCAACTACGGACGGCGTATGCCCGGACCTAAGTGGAAAAAGGCGGTCGGGCCCGGCACATGGCTGCCGCCATTAGCTGCGGGCGCCTGCCTCGTAGGGCTATGGCAATTGCTGGCAGTCGAATACCCGTTCAATGTCCCCACCGTCGCCGAGGTATGGAGAGCGTTGAGCTCCAACTTTTCCAGCCTCGTCGCCAGCGGCGGGTACACCTTGAGCGAGGCCCTCCCCGGTGTCGCATTGAGCTTCACCGTGGCATTGGTGCTGGCCGTGGCCATGAACCAGTCTCGACTGTTGACAAGGGCGCTGCTTCCCATCGCGGTAACGCTCAACTCGACGCCCCTGATCGCCTTCGCCCCTGGGCTCGTGGCCGTCTTCGGCTTCAACCCGTTCCCCAGAGTGCTCCTCGCCGCGGTGATTACTTTTTTTCCTGCCCTCATCAACGCCATGACGGGCCTCAGTTCCGCAGATCCCAGAGCTGAGGAGGTTTTTCAAACCTTGAGCGCCTCGCGCTGGGAAGTCCTATGGAGGCTGCGCCTGCCCGCCAGCCTCCCCTACCTCTTCGCTGGGGCGCGGATCGTCGTGCCCTTATCGATCGTCAGTGCAGCCGTGGCAGAAATGCTGGCCATCGGCTCCAACAATGGCCTTGGGCACGTTATCTCCAACAGCTACGACTACTCGCAGTTCGACCTGGCTTGGGCCGCCATCGTCGTCCTGGGCGCGATCGGGGTCGCGCTGATGGGCCTCGTAGTCTTGGCGGAAGACCGGGTCCTGCGCTGGCGCGGTTTTCGCTGACGTAGCGACCGCTGTAACATCACTGTCATGCCCCGACGGATGCAGACCAGGTACCAGCGGCGCGCCCTAAGAGGGCTTGTCACCGGCTCTTTAGTCATGGCGGCAATTACAGGCTGCACTGGAGGAGCTGCGCATGGTGCCTCGACAAACGCCGCCCAGCCAGACGCGCACTCGTCACCTAGCTCTTTCATAAGCCACGCCAGGTGCGAGCTAAATAGAGCTGCAGGCAACGTGACGTACCTCACCGGCTTCGGCTGGCAGGCCTCCGTAGGCATCCTCGACCCCATCGCTGCCCAAGCCCTCGGTTACTACAAGGATCTCTGCCTATCGGTAACCCTGCGGCCCGGCAACGGCGACCCGGTTGGGTCCGGACAGCTGGTCGCCGCAGGCAGAGCGACGTTTACGGAGCTGGGCTCCCCCTCAGATGCCATCTCCGACGTGGCGGGCACTCCGAGCGTCCCGGTGGATGCCATTGCCACTTACGGCAACACTACGGCCATGACATTGCTGACCATGCCCTCGGTGACGAACCTGCGCCAGCTGGACGGGAAGACCCTTGGTTACAAGGGTGCAATGCCGCCGATTATTACCGCCATGCTGGAAAAGGCTGGGGTCGATGTAGCGTCCCTGAAAGAAGTCTCCGTTGGCTATGACCCGACCATCCTGCCAAGAGGCCAGGTCCAAGCGCTAACGGCGTACAAGTCCAACGAACCCCTGCAGCTGCGCGATGACGGGATCAAGGTCCGCGAGTGGGATCCCGACCAGTTCGGGCTGCACGGCGCCTTCAACGTGCTCGACGTCAACAGGGCGTTCGCTCGCGCACACCCCACGGCCGTGCAGGATTTTCTCCGCGCTACGTTCGAGGCGTTCTCCTACTGCCAAAAGCATGCGACCCTGTGCGTAGGGTTCGCCGCCAAGTACCAGCTGGACTACCCCATAAAGTTCAATGTGCAGCGCTGGGGTGTCGAATCGCACGAGGTCATTTCGACGTTGCCGGCCGGCCACGGCGTCGGTTTCGAAGACCAAGCGCAGTGGCAACCGGAGTACAACCTGCTCAATCGCTACAAGCTGGTCCATAAAAAGGTCGCCATCGCCAGCGTCATCGACCCGAGCTATGTGGACGCCATCTACCGCGGTTCCAAGCTGATCTGGCCCGCCCCCTGAGCCTCGCTGCGCGGACGCCATCGCGCCAACGGGGCCGCGGGCACCCAATGTCGTCGCCGGTGCCCCAGCGAGGTTGCCGCCCCGCTGGCACGCAGCGGCCGGCCCCGCCCACTTCTTCGGAGGCCGGCCTCCTAGCAGCACGTTGACGTGGTGCGCCGCAGCCACCCGGCAGGGGCACTAGCGGGCCAACTATTGTCTGCCTCGTCGTGGCGTGCCGCCAGCCCAAGGGGCGAGGACGAGCGCTGCGGGCAGTTGGGGGGACAGGAACCGCCCTCGCCTGCTTAGCGGCCACTTTGACCAGCTTCGGCGCGCCCGCCATCGCTGCTCCCCAGAGCGCCGTCGACCACGACCGGGGCCGTATAGCCGCTCTTTACCGCGAGCAGCTGGCCGAGGCGCGCTCCGTGCATTCTCTGACCCTTCGGTTCGCCGCCGACGTGGCGAGGGCACGCCAGCTCCAAGGCCAGGCCAGGACCATGTCCGTTCAGTTGACGGTCTTGAAGAAGTCGTACGGGCAGACTGCTGCCTTGGCGAGGGAAGATGCCATCCTCTCGTACGTCGGCGAATTCCCGGCTGCGCCACCCAGCGACCCCGGCTCCGATTTCGCCACGACAGCGGCAGCGAAAGAGTACGAGTCGGCGACCCTTGATGACATGACCACCACCATGGCGCGGCTGGCGCGCCAACAGACTGAGCTGTCCAAGCTCCTGAGTACTTACCGTTCCGAACTGTCCCGGATCACTTCGGGCGAAGCGGCGGCGGCCGCATCCAGGCGCCTCGCCCTTCTACAGGCGCAGCATTTACAAGCCATGATCGGTGCTGCACAGCACCAGCTGGCACAGGCCCAGATGCAAGCGAAAGCGGCGGCAGGGCCCCCTGTGGGTAACGGGCTCGTCAAGGCGGTGAACGCCCAGCTCAACGACGCTGCGCAGAGCAACCTCGGCGGCTTCACCCAGGGGCCAGGAGGCCTCACGGCCGTAACGGCTCCTGCAGGGGTCAGCACCACCGAGCCCGCTAGGGCTGTCGGTGTTGTCCAGGTGCCGACGACGGGCGCGTCGGGCGCCAGCACGACGACGACTCAGTCCCCGACTACCCAGTCCCCCAGCACGGTTGCGACCACGACGGCCGCTACGACAACGACCGCTACGACAACGACCACGGCGGCGACGACCACGGCGGCGACGACCACGGCGGCGACGACTGCGCCGGTTACCACTACGAGCCTTGCTCCCAGCACAACGACGGCACCGAGCACGACATCGACGACGGCCACCAGCACGGCCACGACCGCCGGCGGCCATCCGCCCCCGCTCGGGGGGGCATGGCTAGAGCTGCGTCAATGCGAATCGGGGGACAATTACGCGGCCAACACGGGGAACGGCTTTTACGGCGCCTACCAGTTCTCGGGACAGACCTGGTCCGATCTCGGCTACCCCGGCCGACCCGACCAGGAGCCTTACTGGATGCAGGACCAAGCGGCCGAGCGCTTACACGCAGCCCAAGGGTGGTCCCCGTGGCCCTCTTGCAGTGCGGCTTTGGGGCTGTGAATACCAGCGCTCACGGCGCGGCGCCCCACAGCTAGGCCCATCTCAACCTTGCCGGCGTCAGATGATCGGCCGTCCGACGACCGTTGTGCCACCCGTCGGCGGATGACTGACAGTTGGCGATCCACCCCTCAGCTGAAGGGCTCGTGCTTCTACAGGGCACGGCCCTTCCAGTGCGCGAGAGCCGCTCAGATCACGAGATGCGCCCCGACGATGAAAAGAGACTGCTAACTGGAGGATTTGGCCGCTGAATTGGGTAAGTGCAGTATGCGATGCAACCCACGAGCAGTACGGCAGGGACGGTGCCGAGCTGGCCGCCTCCCGAGCGGACCACCACCAACACGAGAAGCTGGCTCGCTCTCGGAGCCGCCGCGTGTTGCATGCTCGTTGGGTCCATGCTCATGGCCACAGGAAGCTGGCTTCCGGCCGCCGGAGCCGTGGCGGCAGGGGGCGCCCTAGCCGTGGGGTGGGCGTGGCCGCCGCCGGCTCTGCCCAAGCTGTCGCGGCCGATCGGCGTGACACAACACCGGCCCCGCCCGGGGGATACCGACTTGTACCTGGACCTTGACGCAGTGGAGGTGGAGGCCGTCTACCTGCTGGGGACCGAGTTGTTCACACACCTGCGAGGCGGAGTGGGGCAACGCAAAGATCCCCTGACAGGCGACCAGCGCCACATCGAGACGAGCGAGGTGTCCCTGACTTGGCGCTGTCATGGGCGCCGTACTGCCGAGCGGCTCGCCGACAAGCTGAACGAATGGGAGCATAAGCAGACGCCGCTGCGCCTTCTCGCCGCTCGCGGACGCTGTGCCCTTCTCATGGAGGACGACGACAACTGGGTCGTGCTCCCCGAACTGCGCTTAGCGGCCTAGGTCCGATCTGGCGACGCCTGTTTCATTTGGGCTGAACCGCTGCCCCGGGCCGGCGAGCTCTGTTGTCCGCCGTCGTCGCCGGCTTTAGGCGCTCCCTGGCCTTCGGCACCGCTATCCGGCCGTGGGATGTCTAGGTACTGTCCGTGGCGTCAAGGTAGCACTCGGTACCTGCCTGGCTGTGCCAGCCGGTAGCTCTGCCTGCGCCGATGGCAAAGCCGACCACGCCCCGCCCGGCTGTCGCCTACCACCGTGTCCTGGCTACCGCCGGCGGCGTTGGTCTTGACTTGGGCTCGCCGCGCCAGCGTCGGAGTCTCGCGTCGGGACGGGCTCGGTCTATGACGCTTGTCCCTCCTGCGGCAGGCTGCGCTAGACCTTGAGCGGCGCAGCGGGGCGGGCCGCGTGTAGCTCGCGCAGACTGCGGCCCTCATCCCCTCGGTGGGTTCGGGGCCGGCGGCCACCACCTTTGCGAGGTCTGCAGTCTTAGCTACAAGGTGGGCAGGCTCGCCCTTGCCCACAAGGGGTCCACGTAGGGCGCTTCCGTTAGCCTGTATGCGATAAGCGAGCAAACCGCGCGAAATATACCAGTTGCATCCCGCCAGCGCGGGGCACAAGTCGTGTTCAGCGCGCACCTGGTCGCTGGCAAATGCCAGTTACCGCGCGCCACACGCGCGATAACCGGCATCTGCCCGCGGTCTAAAGTACCGTCAAGCGGGGTTGTCCTAGCGCGACATGTAGGACAACTGGCTTTCAGCGCGCGTTTGTGGTCCCACCAGTGCAACCGCAACGCCCCCAGTTACAGGTTGAATGCCTTTACCATCGACGGTGCTGTGGCCGCGAGACCCAGTGGTTTAACGCCTGTCAAGTGGCTCATGGCGGCGAGCACCGAGTAATCGTTGAGGGAAAGCGACGACTTCGTGCCCGTGCGCGTCGAAGCAGACATCACCAACAGCGGTGCTGTGGAACCGTAATCGCCTACCCCGGGCCCTTCGTCCCAGGCAATAATGACAGCAAGATGGCCTAACTGGTAGGCCGGGCTGGCAACAACGCGCGGCAGCCATCGGGCCAACCAGGCATCAGCCTGCTGGATCGTCCCATTATGCATGTCGTCGTTGACATCAGGTGTCATGGTGACCAGAGGTACCGCTGGGCCGTGCAAGAGCATGCTCCGCAGCGGTCCCGATTGGGGGGTGCCCATCGAGAGGTCCCATGCCTCGCATTGTACGGCTACGGACCTGTAGTACACGGCGGGGTTGTGCTTGGCGGCATACGTCCCATAACTAACTCGGCCGCAATTTTGGGACATCCCCTCGGCGTAGGACCGCCATTGCTTGTGCGCCTGGATGAGCTCAGAGAAGATGGAGGGTGCGTTAGTCAGGCACGCACCCCCGGGGTCGCAGTCCAAGTTCCACGGATAGGAGTAGAAGGGCTCGCCTGAGGTCATCTGCATATAGTTGGGCAGAGAGGGATGGTCGACAGCCTGGTAGTTGGTGGCTAGGCCGCAGCGTGCCGCAATGGCATTGATCGTGGGCGCTTGCGGGTTGCCGATCACCGAGCTGTAGCTGTGGTTCTCCTCCCATACGAGGAGGACCTTGTCGACACGGGGTACGGCGAAGTGCCCGCAAGGATGAAGCATGCCAAAATGCTCCTGAAGTGCTAAGCCGTGCGGGCTCTGACTCCGGGCTATCTCGGCTGCGGCGTGGTCCGGGCCCTCCGTCTGCGCACCGGCGGCATAGCCCACGACTGGCAAAGCGGCGACCATGAGCGCAGCGAGGCACACCTTTTTCAACGCCTGTGCAGTCATTAGGCCCGACCGCTTTGCCATATGGTCAACCTACCCGGTCACGGGCGGGACGCCCACGTCAGCTATGGATTGAGTGGGACCGACCTGACTTGCTGGACGACGTAGTTGCGATACACCTCAGCTTGTTGCACCGGGCCCAGGGACGTTGTCTGCGCAGCCCCATTGCCCGTGAAGGTATACGACCCTGCCCAGCTGACCGTGAGGCCCACCCTGTAAGTGCCAGTCTCGTGGTAGGTGTGGACCACCGAAGCAGCCTCGGCGTTGGCTCCTGACCCAGGCTTTGTGCTGTTGGCGCTCGCACCGTCACCGAAAGTCCAGTGGTAGCTAACCGGGTGCAGCGACACGGTCACGGCATAGCCATCGACGCCGACCGGGCCCACCTCGAAGTTCGTGTCCATGTTGGGCACCCAGAACCAGGTCGGAAGTTGCGTGAGGCCCTCTGTGGAGGGGTCGAACCGCAAAGTGAGCTTGGGCAGGGGCACCGTCTTTAGGACCTGGGCGCTCGTGGGTGGCGGTGGCGGGGCGGTTGTTGTCTCCGCTGCCGGGGGCGGGGGGCAAAACGTTTCCTCGGTCTGCGGCGGAACCTTGCCATTAGGAAATACTATTCGTTGAAGATACGGCTCATATCCACCCAGCGGCCAGGCCGCAAGCGGACCACCAGCATTCACCAGCTGTCCAGAGCGCGAGCAGTAAGTACCGATGCTTAGACATTCAGAACATGCTAGATATACGTTTTCGATTTGAGGCGCCGGGGCGCCCGAACCACCTGAATTAGGTGAAGGCGCGCCGCTCGTAGTGGTCGTTTCCTGGGATGTCGGCTTCTTTCCTTGCTTCACTCCTACGCCTACGCTGACACCCTCTTGTCCCGCTGTCGCACCTCCCCATACGCCACCTCCGCCCCCGGCTGCCCAGGCGCGTCCTTCGGGCGACACTAATACGAATGGTGAGATCGACAGCAGTATAACAAGGAATCCGACGATCTTAATTGATCGCATTTACTTCGCAAGGGTAGACAGCGGAACATTTAGGCGCTGTACCGAAGAGATCTTCCATTCACCTGAGGAGGACTGAGTGAACCAGACGGAATAGGCAGTCCGCCCCGGCCCGCTCCACCTACCAGCGACGTGGTCGGATTTATCGAGATAGATACCGCTTTTCCGATTTAGTATGCAGTTGATAGCTGCAGGCTCAAAGAAAGTCACGCGGCCAGGGCTCCCAGCGCGTGATACAAACGGCGTTGGCTTCGCTGTTACGGCTACCCAGTCAATCTCAGTCGGATTAGGTGTCGTGTGCCAGCCGCGTCTCCAGATGTTGGCGACGGCACTATATTCCTGCCTGTAGGCTGCAGAGCCAGGAGATATATAGTTCGCGACCAGCTTCGGATCTGGATGAGACCACACCCAGTCCTGGTAGGCCATCAGGGTTACGAACACTCGGATCATGTTCGTCCCGTACGCGCCGGCAAGCGATGGAGCCGTCGCCCGCGCCGCCGGCCACTGCGCAGGCGTACCACCTCCAACGAGGGTGTTGGATGAGGTGGGAGACCACGGTACGGCGGTGCCGGCAGTGACCGAAGGGCTCAGGGTCGTCTGCCCAGTCGGCGCCGGCGCGCTGGAGGTGGGCGATGACGAACGGGTCGGCGGGGAGGTCGAGGCGTGGGATTGCGTCGTCGTCGGCGGCACGGCGCTGGTGGAAGAGGGCTCGAGCCCAGGAGAAGCGGAGCCTGCTGTGAACTTGGCGGAACCCCCCGGACTGAGGCTGAGGCCGGCGACCACGATGGTGACTAGCACCGCGCCAACGACCCCGGCTACCACCCAAACGCCCCGGTTGGTCGGTCGCCGGCCGTAGGCGGGGCCGACCATCCCACGCACGGCGGAGCCTTGTGGCTCTGCTTTTGGGGTACCCACCTCGCCGCCTTCGACTCCCCCGCTGGCTGGCCAGTTGGGAGCGATCCCGGCCACGTTGGGAGCTCCGGCACCCTCACCCGCCGAGGGCGCCGGCGCCGGCGGTTGGCCATCGGCCGGCCACCGCGGCTCAGAAGTAGTCATGTCAGCCTCGCAAATACAAACGGGGCGATAGCCCACCAGCTGGGAAAAATCTTGTTACTAACCACGCCATTTACCGACCGAGATTAGCCGCCAGCAAACCGCTGGGCCTACTGGAACGTCCACAGGGAATACAGCGATAAGCACCTGGACGCGCGCCGGCCATCGGGACGGTCAACGCCAGGGCCCGAGGCACGGCGCCTCTTGGCCTCCGACGCTCGTAGCCCTGCCCGTTACCCAGGCGAAGATCTGCGCCAAGGGCCCACTGATCTCTACGGCGTCCCCGCTTCCGGCTACCCAGTGCTGGTCGCTGTCCGTAGCCGTGAGGACGACAGCGGTGTCCTCGGGCAACCTAGCGGGCAGGGAGAGCATTGCTCGGTCCATCTCCTCCACTACCCAGGCGTAGTCCCAGTCGGCTGGCCCGTACCCGCCGTTTAGGTCGACATGGTGCACTTCCACCTCGCGCAAGCGTCCCAGGACGAGCCCGGCCCCGATCTGGACCTCACCCATGCGCGCGATGGCCTTCGCTTCCCAGGCCCTCTGAGGTGCCAGCTCGAACGCCTCCTGGAGGCGTCGGGACGACTCGGCTAGCCGGCTCTCCAGGACAGCCGCGGACAGGCCCCGACCCGCTTCGATGTCGGCGTTGCGTGCGTCGTCGCCACCCGGGTACATGACAGCGACTTGCCCTTGCGATGCCGCCTCGACGCACCGGCGCATAGCGTCCGCATTGTTGGCCAGGTGCGCGAGCACCATGGCTCGGTCCCAACCGGGCAACAGGCTGGGGGCAGCCATGGCCACATCATCCAGACCGGCTACCGTGCTCAATAGCCTTTCGTTCGCCGCCTGAATTTTGTGGATATAAGGGTGCTCCATGCAAAGCAAGGCTAATGCAGCCTCGTCTTGACCGGGGGCACATATTGCTCCACCGGACATCAGGACGCCTTCAGTTCGCCGTGCTCGTTCATCGCCCTGAGCGCGTCGCGAGCAGCGGCAGCGCGGATGTGGCTGCTCCGTCCGGTCCCGGACCAGACGGCAAAGCCGGCCTTTTGCAGGGCCAGTGGAGCGCCCGCCGCGAAGTGGTGCATAGCCGAGAGAGCGCCGGGGGAAAAGGACACGCCCCGGCCCGCCGCCGGGACCATCAACGCCTGTGCGGACTCGTCCGCGCTCATGGGGCCGAGGGCCTCGTGCCATAGCGGTGCCTCTGCGTCGACAGCCGCCGGGACCAACGGTTCGCCCGGCTCGCTGACCATCGCCAACAGCGCTACGGGCAGGGCGGCGCGGTACAGCTCGGCTGCCAGACCGACCAGCGCTCCCCTGTCCGCGCGGCTCAGCCTGTCACAGTCGTCTACGACAACGAGAATGCCGTGGCCCTTGGCGGCGGCTCGTCGCCCGGCCAGCATCGCAACTTCAAACAGGTCCCCCTGAGCGCCCGCAGCAACCGGGGCAGGTCTCTGCGGCACCCTCGCCCTGCCGGCCGGGTGGGCGCAGCGACAGGAACACGCGCACTCGGGACGCTGACGACATCCGGCAGCCGAGGCGAGCCCAGTGGGCGGTCTGCGTTGCGGCGGCGAGAGCCCTGCCGGACCGGCCAGCGCGGCACTGGCCAGCGCGGCACTGGCCAGCGCTTGACCAGCCGGTGCCTGAGTGGGCAATACCCGATCCGGCAACCCGTGCTCACCGGCGATCATGGCCGACAATTCCGCCGCCAACACGGCCAGAGAGGCACCCCGCGCGGGGCAATGGTGCACAGCGCTGAGCCAGCCCAGCTCCGCGGTTGCGCGGTTTGCAACATGGCGAGCGAGCGTTGTCTTACCCATTCCCCGGGCAGCGCTGACCACTTGGCGGAAGCGCG
>DASSZK010000392.1:0-21206 GCA_035702845.1 Acidimicrobiales bacterium | reverse complement strand
TCGGGAACAGCGGCCTCCAGATCAGTTACGGCTTGGACGGCAGCGTGGTCGACATACTCCTGGCCCTATTGGTTGCGGCCCCTCTTTGGCTGGCGAAGCGGCAACGGGAGGCGTTTTGAACGGCTTCGAACAAGCTCTGTCCTCCGGGGTCGACAGCGGGACCGTCATTCTGTTCCCGGCCATCGGCGAGCTCATCTCCGAGATAGCGGGCGTGGTGAACCTCGGCACGGAAGGCTGCATGCTCGCCGGTGCTCTCGGTGCTTACGCCACGGCGGCGTCCACGGGCTCGACCTGGTTGGGAGTCGGCGCCGGATGCTTTGCGGGAGCCATCCTTAGTGGTGCACATGCCGGATTGGTGGTCTGGCGCCGCGCAGACCAGCTCGCAACGGGCTTGGTGCTCTGGTTTTTCGCGGTCGGCTTGACCGCCGTGCTCGGGACGGCGTACGTCAACCAGACGGTCGATCAGCTCTCTGTGATCCATGTTCCCGGCCTTTCTTCCATCCCCTGGGCCGGTCCCGTTCTTTTCACCCATGATGCACTGGTGTTTGCCGGCTTCGTGCTCGTGGCGGTCGTGTGGTGGGCGTTGTACCGGACCAGGCTCGGCCTGGTGCTCAGAGCAACAGGCGAACGGCCCGAAGTCGTCTCCGTTTCCGGTCGACGCCCCGCGTTTGTACAAACCGGCGCGGTCGTCTTCGGGGGCGCACTGGCAGGGGTAGGGGGCGCCCAATTGTCCGTAGGTTACGTAGACAGTTGGTTCGACAACATGACCAACGGTTACGGTTTCGTGGCCGTCGCTGTCGTCTTGTTCGCCGCATGGCGCCCGCTTGGCGTCCTCCTCGGCAGCTACCTTTTCGGGACTGCCCTCGCCGGAGCATCGGTGCTCCAGGCCCACGGGATCGCTGTCAACCAGTACCTGCTCGATTCACTTCCGTACCTCATCACCGTTGCCACCCTGGTCGTAATGGCTCGCCGTGGCAATTCCCAAGCCCCCGAAGGCCTTACCCGAGCCCTCGCCCGCACGGGCTGATCGCGGGCAACGTCACTAAGGCCGGCGGTACCCCGGGTGGCGTCACAAACGCCGCCCACAACTCAGGCCCGGCCTGAGGTCATGTCCTATCAACGAACAACAGGAGAGACAATGCCCCATCGCCCACGTTCGTCGCGCCCCCGTCCAGCTCCGCACCGGGCCTTATCCAAGCGGCAGACCCAGCACGACAAGCGAAGATCGCCAGTCTCACCCCGGGCTGCGACCGCCGTCCTGATGGCGAGCCTGTCGGCCGGCGTCCTCGTGTCGACTGCGCCCTCCGCGCTGGCCAAGACCTCCGAACCTTGGGCCGGCAAGAGCACCGTCGGCTTCGTGATGGTAGGCGAGGAGACGGACCAGGGCTACAACCAGGCGGTGTACGAAGCGAGCAAAGCCGTCGCTTCCGACCTGCACGTCAAGGTCCTCACCGCCGCCAATGTGCCTGAGACGAGCCAGGTCACCGCGACCATGCAGGCTATGGTGGACCAGGGCGCCAAGGTTATTTTTGCCACGAGCTACGGCTACTTTCCTTTTGCCCTGTCCTTCGCCGAGTCCCATCCCAACATTTTGGTGCTGCACCAGGGCGGGTTCTTCTCCGGTAAAAGGATACCCCCCAACTTCGGGACCTATTGGGGCGAAGCGTTCGAGCCCGTCTCCCTCGGCGGCATGGCAGCAGGAGCAGTCACCAAGACAAACAAGCTCGGCTTCGTCTATGCCTTCCCGATTGCTCAGACCATCGACAACGTTGATGCCTTCGAGCTAGGGGCTCAATTGGTCAACCCCAAGGCGGTCACCTACACCGAAGCAACGTCGGAGTGGTGCGACCCTCTGAAGCAAAAGACGGCAGCTACGGCCTTACTTCAAGAAGGAGCCGACGTCCTTAGCCAGCACCAGGACTGCCAGTCCACGGTCATTGAAGCAGCCAAGGCCGGGCACGCGTCGGTCGTCGGCTACCACTACGACGCGCAGGATCTCGACCCTTCAGGCTGGCTTACCGGCTCGGAATGGAAGTGGGCCGGCCTCTACGACAAGATCATCAAGACCGCCGAGTCCGGCAAGTTCACCGGCTCTCCTTATAACGGCAACTGGGTGGGCACTTTCCAGGACCATGACAACCCGCTGGCGCTCGCACCCTTTGGGCCGAAGGTCCACGCGGCTATGCGGGCGCGCATAGAAGCGCAATTGGCCAAGTACTACGCAGGTACTTCGATCTTCAAGGGCCCCATCTACTGCAATAACGGGAAAATCCTCGTGAAGGCCGGGGTAACGCCGACGTATGCACAGATCAACAACTTCGACTGCTTCGTCAAGGGAGTTGTTGGGACAGTTCCCAAGGCATAACAAGTGCCTGGGTAAGCACCTCCTGCAACAGTGGCCGGGCCGTCCCCTTCCCGGCCACTGCGCAGGAACTGCCTGATCTGCGGGGGGGCGGCGTCAGGCGGTGAGTGCTCGCAGCAACGCCTCGGACGTAGCCACTGCCCCGAACACGCCGCCTTGCATCTTTACCATCTCCAAGGCGGCCAAGTAGTTGTTGTAATCGGTAGCCCCTGTGCAGTCGCTGAGGAGCAGGCACTCATAGCCCCGGTCGTTCGCCTCGCGCATTGTGGTGTGCACGCAGACATCGGTGGTGATGCCGGTGAATATGAGGTGCGTTATGCCGTGGCACCGAAGGACCAGGTCCAGCTCGGTGGCATAAAAGGCGCCCTTCCCCGGTTTGTCGATGACCCACTCGCCCTCGATGGGTGCGACTTCTGGGACGATCTCCCAACCAGGCTCGCCGCGCACAAGGATGCGGCCACATGGCCCGAGGTCGCCGATCCCAGCGCCGGCACGCTTGGAACGCCAGAGCTTGTTGGCAGGGCAGTCCGAGAGGTCCGGCAAATGTCCCTCTCGGGTGTGGACCACAGACATTCCCACCTTGCGAGCGCCGCCAAGTACTCGTTGCGTCGGGCCAAGCCCGGCGCGGGTCAGTGCCAAGTCGTAACCCATGGCATCGACGTAGCCTCCAGGGCCACAGAAGTCGACTTGCCAATCTATGCAGACAAGCGCCGTGCTGGCAGGTTCTAACGGGCCGTCGTACGGCCACGCATAAGGTTCAGCGTCTACCTTGTTCACGGACGGGTCGCTCCTAATTGTCGGACAGCATCATGGGACGGGACAGGCAGGTTCATAGGACAGCCAGGTTCATTGGGCACGCAGGGGTACTTGCGGCATTCCAGGCCGCGCCCGGCTTTACCGGCTCTGGGCGAGATGGGGCACCGAACTTGCCTTTTAGCCCTCTCACAGGCCACCTGTGCCCGCCAAGACTTGTTCGGCACTTGCCGTGGCTCCGAAGATCCCTCCCGACATCTCGACGGTGCTCATAGCAGCTCCCGCTAACGACACGTCCAAGGGGGCGCAACCATCGCTGACGAGCAGGCACTCCCAACCTCGGTCGTTTGCACTACGCAAGGTCGAGTGCACCGGGCCCTCCAACCCGAACCCGGCCACGAGCAGATGGGACACCCCGTAACCCGAAAGCGCCTCTGCGAGGGGGCTCGCACTGAACGCGTCGACTCCGTAAGCCAGCACAACGAGGTCGCCCGGCCGTCGCCCGGCGGGCCCACGTTCCGGGCCATGTGCCGCTGGCAGGATCGACGAGCGCCTCGTCGAGGGGAAGCGCGCATGGCGCGTCCATACCACCCTGGCACCCCACTGGCGCATTTCGGTGGCCAGCACGCTGATCGTCTCCCATGTGGCCGAGGCTGCGCTGCAGTGACTGGCAACCGCTCTCTGGGCGGCGACGACCACCAGGGCCGTGGTGGCAGGGGAAGCCGCTCCGTCATAGGGCCACGGATAAGGCCGAGCGCCAGGCACGGCCAAGCGCCGGTTTTGGTCCAAAGGCGCGAAGACAGGGCTTGACATCTACCGGATGGTAAAGGGGGCTGAGTTACATCCCTGTGTCCCCCGTGTTACGGCTTGGCGAACACCGAGCCGGCACTGCTGGCGGTAACACCGCCGAAACAACCGCCTGGTAGCCAGTATGGCGTGGGTGACCTCTTTGCCTCCTACCTCGATGGCATGCTGTCGTGCGCCGGAGCTTGGGACGAGATGTTCGACATGCCCGGGGCCCCGGCCATGGCCGGCGTTGGCCCTGCTACAACTGACCCGCGCCCCGTTCATTTGGGCGCGAGCGACCTGGACGGGGACAAGTTGGGTCGGGAGGTGCTCGGCCACGAGGCCTTGGGACGGGAAGGCTTGCTCCCGCGGCTTCACTACGGGCCGCTCCACGACGTGCTCGGCACCTTGTCGGCCGAGGACTACCAGGCTCGCTGCGTAGCCAGAGACCGCAGCTTCCGGGACCAGGGCATCACGTTTTCCCTCTCGGGCGAGCAACGACCTTTCCCTTTGGACCTGGTGCCGCGGGTTGTGCCAGCTGCGGAGTGGGAGGTCGTCGAACGCGGAGTGGTGCAGCGCGTGAAGGCCCTGGAAGCGTTCCTTGCCGACATTTACGGCCCCGGTCAGGTGTTTGCAGATGGTGTCATCCCGAGGCACCTGGTGCTGTCGTCGTCGCATTTCCACCGCGAAGCGGCACACCTGGTGCCCCCGAACGGAGCGCGTATCCAGGTTGCCGGCATCGACCTCGTGCGCGACGAGTTGGGCCAGTACCGCGTACTGGAGGACAACCTGCGCACACCGTCGGGGATCTCGTACGTCATCGAGAACCGGCGTGCGATGACACATGTGTTCCCTGAACTTTTTGCCAGTTACCGTGTGCAGGCCGTCGCCGACTACCCGGCTTACTTACTTGCCGCCTTGCGTTCGGCTGCCCCAGACAGGGCCGGGTCGGCTCCGACCGTCGCCGTGCTTACCCCGGGAGTGCACAACCCTGCCTACTTCGAGCACTCGTTCCTGGCCCGCCAGATGGGCGTTGCGCTTGTCGAGGGTCGTGATCTCGTGTGCCGAGGTGGAGTGGTCTTCATGCGCACCACATCAGGTGAGGAGCGCGTAGACGTCATCTACAGGCGAGTCGACGACGAGTACCTTGACCCGGTGCATTTCAGGCCCGACTCGCTGATCGGCTGCCCTGGTTTGCTGAACGCAGCCAGGGCTGGCAGCGTCACGTTGGCTAACGCTGTCGGCAACGGAGTTGCCGATGACAAGGCGATCTACCCCTGGGTCCCCCACTTGGTGCGCTATTACCTCGGAGAAGAGCCGGTGCTAGCCAATGTGGACACGTACCTCCTAGAAGATCCAGACATCCGCGACTACGTGCTCGAGCGCCTGGACCAGTTGGTGCTCAAACCGGTGGACGGCAGCGGCGGTTACGGGCTGGTTATCGGGCCGAAAGCCACCGGCGAGGAGCTGGCGCGGCTCGAAGCCAGCGTGCGGTCCAACCCACGGGGCTGGATCGCGCAGCGCGTGGTGCAGTTGTCGACTTCTCCGACGTACACCGACGAGGGTTTCGAACCACGCCATGTCGACCTACGACCTTTCGCTGTGAACGACGGCAACAAGGTGTGGGTGGTGCCCGGGGGCCTCACCCGCGTGGCCCTTCCTCGGGGGAGCCTGGTGGTCAACTCCAGCCAGGGTGGCGGTTCCAAGGACACCTGGGTCTTGGCGCCGACCGGCGATGCGCGCGAGCATTTGGCGGCGCGCAGCCACCAGGACCGGCGCCCGGTAGGGCGGGCTGCGACGCCCCGGATGCTGCTCGGTGGGGCGCCCCCGCTCGCCGGGCCCGGCGGCGATTTTTCGCTACAGCAGGAGCAGCAGCAGCAAAGCCGGGATGTTACGTGCTGAGCCGGATCGCAGAGTCGCTGTACTGGCTCGGTCGCTACTTTGAGCGGGCCGAAGATACCGCCCGGATCCTCGACGTCCACTACCACCTGTTGCTCGAGGACCGGTGGGTAGACGAGGAAGCGGCTGGGCGTGCGTTGCTCGAGGTAATGGGGCGGCCCATCTCGTACGACCTTCCCTGCGACAGCGTGATGGTCACGAGGTCGTTGGCCTTCGATACTTCCTACGCAGGGTCCATCGTCTCGTCCCTGCAAGCGGCGTGGGAAAACGCCCGAGGGGCTCGTGAAGCCGTCTCTTCGGAGATGTGGGAGTGCGTCAACGCCGCTCACGAAGGCATGGGGCCCGCCGTGGCAAGGGCCACCGGGCAAATGCCCCACAGCTTTTTCGGTTGGGTGAAAGAGCGTTGCGCCATCTTCGCCGGCCTATCGGAGTCGACGATGAGCCGCGATGAGGGATGGCGCTTCCTGGTACTCGGCCGCAGCTTAGAACGAGCGGACATGACCGCCCGCCTGCTCTCCGCTCGCTACGGGGAGACCTGGGGACAAGCCGGGTGGGTTACCACCCTGCGGTGTTGCTCGGCGTACGAGGCGTACCTGCGCACCTACCAGCGCGAGGTAGACGGTTCTTCGGCTTCGCAGTTCCTCGTCTTGGACCGCCTTTTCCCGCGCTCGCTGTACGCGACGGTGCGCCAGGCGGAGACCTGTCTGGTCGAGATCGAGCCTTCAACGGCGCGCCCGGGCACGGACGATCTCGCTAGGCGCAGGTTAGGGCAGGCCCGGGCTCAGCTCGAGTTCAGCTCACCCAACGACTTGGCCTCTGACCTTCCGAGCCGTTTGTCTTACGTCCAAAAGCGTTGCTCGGAAGCAAGCGCTGCTATCTCCGAGAAGTACTTCCGGCCGGCGGCGATCGTGGAGTGGAGCGCATGAGCTGGCGCCTGCAAATAGCACATACGACTTCGTTCCGTTACGACAACCCGGTCGTGGCTTCTTACAACGAAGCACGCGTCACGCCAGCCGTGGCACCGGGCCAAGAACTCGTGGGCCATCACATCGAGGTGGACCCACCCGCGCGGATTTTCGACTACAGGGACTACTGGGGCTCGGTAGTGCATAGTTTCGACGTGCACGAACCGCATAGCTCCCTGACAGTTACGAGCCGTGCCGTCGTCGACACCGGCATCGAAATAACAGGACCGGCAGGGGCATCCGTCGCATGGGCAGATTTTTCGGAGCCTTCGCACCACGACCGCTTCTACGACTTCTTGTCCCCTTCACGTCTCGTGACGCCATCAAACCTCTCCGAGGTGGCGTCAGATATTCGCTCGGGCGCATCATGCCCCGCGCAAGCGGCTGAGGAAGCCACCAGGTGGGCACACGCCCAACTCGAGTACGCCAGCGGCAGCACCCATGTCGGCACCTCCGCTTTGGACGCGTGGCGACTGGGCAAAGGCGTATGCCAGGATTTTGCGCACCTGGCCCTCGCAGTGCTGCGCGCCATGGACGTACCCGCGCGGTACGTATCGGGTTATTTCCATCCTGACAGCAAGGCGGCAGTTGGCGACCTGGCCGAGGGCGAAAGCCATGCATGGGTGGAGGCCTGGACGGGCCAGTGGCGGGGTTACGATCCGACGAACCTCATAGAGGTGGGCGAACGCCATGTGGTGGTGGCGCACGGCCGTGACTACTCCGATGTTGCCCCGCTGCGGGGCATCTACAGCGGTCCCCCCGGCAGCACTACGGAGGTAGTGGTAAGCCTGCTGCGCTTGGCCTGAGATGCCCGTGCCCCAGGCCTCTCGCCTGGTGGACGTTAACCTAGCAGCGGCGCCGGCTGGCCTGGCCGCAAACGGATCTCCAGTTCTAGTTCGTCGTGCACTTCAATACCGTGTTCGCCGACCATTGGTATCGAAGGCTTCAACTTGCGCGCCTCGTCAACGGCCCCTGGGTAGACCGAAACCAATCTGAAGCCTCGGCGCTGGTAAAAACCTAGGGCTCCGAGATTGTCATTGCTGGTCACCAGCCACATCCGGCTGCACCCCCGCCGCCGCCCCTCTTGGAGGACGCCGTGAACCAATGCCGTGCCCACTCCCCGACCGGGTTCCAGGGAATCGAGGGTAACTAGTTCGCAATCGCCGTCTCCAAAGCGGAAGGTGACCAAGCCCACCCTTCGGCCTCCGGCCGTAGCCACCAAAGCAGGAAGGTTGCCGGCATCGTGTGCACTGCCCCGGCTGACAATGGTTGTCGAAAGCCACCGCTTTTCCAGCTGGCTTCGGGCCCAACTCCGGTCGGGCTCGCCGGCCACGCGGACTTCGATATCGCTCCACCCAGTCATTGGCGGCCCAGTCATTGGCGGCCCAGTCATTGACGACATCATGGCAGGCACCCAAGACGAAGGGTTTACGGCGGGCGCGGGTTGGCACGGCGCCCGTACCCCTGTGGCACCCCGGCAGGTCCCAACCGCTGGCTTGGACCGCAACGGCTGGTCATGCCGAACAAATGTTCGGGTACAAATTGCCTCTTGCAGAAAGCCCAACCATCCGCCAAGATGACAAGCGTGTAGTTACAACGTCGTAGTCGCGATCGGCCCGTCCAGCGGCGAGCCGGTACGTCTGCGCTCGCTGTAGCTGCGCTGCTTACCCAAGGCTCGCCGGCACACCGGGCGAGCCGCAACAACCCGATACTAGTGAGGGGAGCTGCCGGTGACTGACATAGTGCGCCTGCTGCGCATGCCGGCCGATTCTGACCGTGCCATCTGGGAAACAGAAGCACCCACTTGGCAAAGGTCTGCCAACTGCCTGGGCGTGGACCCGGACCTCTTCTTCCCCGAGCGAGGCGGCTCGACAAGGGAGGCCAAAGAGGTCTGCCGCGGCTGCGTGGTAAGGGAAGCGTGCCTCCAGTACGCCTTGGACAACAGCGAGAAGTTCGGCATCTGGGGCGGGCTGTCCGAAAGAGAACGCCGTCGCCTGAGGCGCCGGCGTAACGGCGCACCCTACGGGGTGGGCCAGGCGTCTTAGGGACTGCCAGAGACTTCCCCCGACGAGGCACGCTCAGGTCAGAGATGGCCGAGGGCGTGCCTCGTTGTCATTCCGGGCGACCGCACCAACGCGGTCCCCGCCGCCCAGCAGCACTCCCCGGCGACCTAGAGCCGATTCGATCGTGGTGGCTTCCGATAATCCCAGCCGCTCCCATCGTTCCTCCGGGATCCGGTGGAGGACCTCAGACGGCAGCAAGCCCACCAGCTCACCGTGATGAGCCGGCACCGAGGCCGCCACAGCGTCCCAGACCTCGGCTGGGCCGCTGTGCCAAGGCGCCACAAGGTTGAACGACACCTGCACGGCCCCGCCAACGGCCATGCCCAGCGCTCTCACCTGGGAAGTGCGCATCTTTGCTGCCACCGCCTTTGCCGCCGCCAAGTCGGAGCCCTCCAACCAGACGTTGTAGGCCACCAGCAGCGGCCGTGCGCCAACGCACACAGCCCCTGCCGTCGGGTGCGGGGTGCCAGGCCCGATATCCGGTTCGAGGTCTCTCCACGCCCGGCGCCGCACTTCGGGCAGAGCCCGGTCTGGGCCATAGAAGAACACGGGCAATCCCAGCGCCGCCGCAGCCCACTCACCGAACGATCCCCTGGCGTCGAGTGCGGCCGGGCCCACCAGTCCCTCGTCGTCACCGAGCGGTAAGCCCTGTAACTGGACAAAGGGGACGACGTCCACCGCGCCTAGCCTGGGATGGGCTCCTTCATGGCGGCGTAGGTCGACCCGAGCGACCGCCGCGGTGGCCAGGCTGCACGCCGCCTGGAAAACGTCCTGCGGCGGGCCGGCGAGGGTGAACACCGACCGGTTGTGATCGGCGTCGCGGTGCACGTCGAGCAGGGCGCCGGCGCACTCAGACGCCAAAGTAGCCAGGACAGTTCCGTCTCGTCCCTCGCTTACGTTGACCACGCATTCCAACCACGGACGGGCGTCCTGCTGTACCAGGGTGGTCCCCGTTGCGGCTTCGCGAGCCCCCGGAGAACTGACCGTCACTCGAGTCATCGATGGTTAGACTAGAGATGATGCTGGCAAACCTGACCGGTGACTGGCCCTGGCTGCTGATAGTCGTCCTGGTCGTCTTCGGTGGTAGCCAACTTCCCAAACTTGCGAAGAACGCAGGCGAGGCCATGAAGGAGTTCCGCAAGGCCCACAATGAGGTGACGGACGCGCCCAGCGCTGCACCCACCTCGGCCCCGGCACTGTACCCTCCGCCTGCGGCAGGGGCTGTGCCCGGAGTAGTCACGGCCTCCACGCCTTCGGCCGCTCCGGTTGCGCCCGGCGCTGCAACAACGCCCAGCGGCGAGGAGCTGGTTACGCTCACCCGGTCCGAGCTCGACCGCATCCTGGCTGCCAAGGCGGGTCAAGACGGCACTCCGCCGAGCAGCGCGCCCTCCAACTGACCGCTCGGCCCGCCGTTCCTCCTGCATTTGCGAACACCGGCAAGTAGCGCGGGCTGGACCCGACAACTGGCCTCCTAAACGACAACGCCCCGGCTCTAAGAGCCGGGGCGTTGTCTACCCTGCCAAAAAACTATGCCGCAGGATCTGCGACTTCGTGACCCTCTACTTCCGGTACCCGGTGCGGGCCATGGACTCGGCCAAGGTTTCGGTCGTGCGGACCGTCTGAGCAGGCCGGACGGGCACTCCCCGCCGACTACGGGCGATGCGGCGGCGTTCCCGTTCGGAAGCCCCACCCCATACCCCGTGCTCGATGTGGTTCTCGAGCGCATACTCCAGGCAGGGTGCCTTTACAGGGCACTCTGCGCAGTAGTGACGCGCAACTTCCACGCCCACCCCGTCGCTCGGGAAGAAGACCTCCGGTGGTAGGTCACGGCACCGCCCCTGAACCATCCACGAAGTTTCCAATTTGACCTCCGTGCGTCGTGCGAAAAAAAACGCTGTCTGATCTAAACCGCGTAAATCCTTCTACGGTTCCCTGCCGGGCTGAGGATCAGTCAGAGTCGGGGAAGGACGCAGCATTTCCTACCTTGTTGGAGGCTTCTTGTCAAGCTACCAACGGTAGGAACTCCTAGCATAGCTCACCCCCGGGTTGGAGCGGTGCACCGGGGGCCCGGCCCCCCCCTTTGGGCGGGGCGCACCGCTTTGGGCAGGGCGCACCGCTTTGGGCAGGGCGCACCCCAGGGGACCAGCCTGAACTTAGCTCCTTGACAAAGTCTCAGATGTCGGCCAGTATGGCCGGGATGACCGCTGCAGTGCAGACCGGCCTGCTTCTTCTCACCTAGACGAGCACCCCTCCGGTGCTCGTCCGAACCTCCTGTGCCTCTGGCCAGGAGGTTTTTTCGTACTAGAGGACAGAAAGGCTACGGATGACCCGACCTGCTACCCAGATCCGCCAGATGCCGTTCCACAAGTACAGCCCCACGATGCCGCTCGAGCTGAGCGACCGTACCTGGCCCTCGCGCCAGCTCACCAAAGCCCCTCGCTGGTGCAGCGTGGACCTCCGTGATGGCAACCAGGCGCTCATCGACCCTATGGGCCCGGAGCGCAAGCTCGCCTTGTGGGAGACACTGCTGGCCATCGGCGTAAAGGAGATCGAGGTCGGGTTCCCCTCGGCCTCTACCCCCGACTACGAGTTTGTCCGTCACATCATCGACAACGACCTCATCCCCGAGGACGTGACGATCCAGGTGCTCGTGCAATGCCGCAGTGAGCTCATCGAGCGCACCTTCCAGGCTGTGTCAGGGGCCCCACGGGCCATCGTCCACTTCTATAACTCGACCTCTGAGCTACAGCGCAGGGTCGTGTTCCGCCAGGACAAGGACGGGATCACCGACATCGCCACGACGGCTGCGCGGTTGTGCCGCAAGCTCGAGCACGGAGTAGGGGGCACCGAGATCCGCTACGAGTACTCGCCCGAGAGCTTCACCGGCACGGAGCCGGACTTCGCCCTGGAGATATGCCGGGCGGTTGCGGACGTCATCGAGCCGGCGCCCGAACGCCCGCTGGTGCTCAACCTGCCTTCAACGGTCGAGAACTACAGCCCCAATGTGTTCGCAGACGTCATCGAATGGTTCTGCCGCCACCTGCCGGACCGCCAGAGCCTGCTGGTGTCGGTCCATCCGCACAACGATCGAGGGACCGCTGTGGCCGCCGCCGAGATGGCTCTGCTCGCCGGCGCCGACCGGGTCGAGGGGACCCTGTTCGGCAACGGGGAGCGGACAGGCAACCTCGACATCGTCAACTTGGCCCTCAACCTGCTGTCTCAGGGCGTGGATCCCGAGCTCGACTTCCACGACATAGAGGCTGTGCGCCGGAGCGCCGAGCACGCCAACCGTATGCCCGTGCACCCGCGGCATCCCTATGCCGGGGACCTCGTCTACACCGCTTTTTCAGGTTCCCACCAGGACGCGATCAAAAAGGGGATGGCGGCCCTGCCGGCCGGGTACGCGAAATGGGAAGTGCCCTATCTGCCTATCGACCCCAAAGACACCGGGCGCAGCTACGAGGCCATAATCAGGGTCAACAGCCAGTCCGGCAAGGGCGGCGTCGCGTATGTCATGGGCACGGAGCACGGTCTCGACCTGCCACGGCGCTTGCAAGTCGAGTTCTCCAAGGCCGTTCAAGCCGTCACCGAAGCCACGGGTACGGAGATCCGCCCCGCTCAAATGTGGGAAGTCTTCGAGCAGACCTATCTCGCTCAAGATGCAGGACTGCGGCTTATCGCGACCGAGATAAGTACAGAGCGCTCCAGCGGCCCCCACGTAACCCGGGTCACCGCCCAGCTCTTGGTCGACGGGGAGCACCGGACGGTCGATGGTTCTGGCAACGGTCCGATCGATGCCCTGGTAGACGCGCTCAGCGTCCTCGGTATGCGCCTAACCGTGCAGGACTACCATCAGCATGCCCTCACGTCGGGGAGCGAGGCCTCCTCTGTCGCCTATGTGGAGGCCGAGTGCGACGGGGCCGTTGCGTGGGGCGTCGGTATGGACTCGAGCATCCTCGACGCCTCCTTACAAGCGGTCACCAGCGCAGCCAACCGTCTGCGAGCTGTGACTGCCCAGGGCGAGGCGTCGGGGACGGCCAAGCCCGAGCAGGGCACGAGCGGGCGGGACTGAGCGGGGCGGGACTGAGCGTGCGGCCATGACCTATGCTCAGCCCATGTCCAGCCAGCTTCAGGAGCCGTCGGGCCCGCCTCGCGGCCGCGTACGAGTTGTCTACCTCGGGCCGGTGGCACCGCACTGGCGGGTGGACTCCGATTTCGGCGACCGCAACCTCATCGAGGAGCTCCGCCAGAGGATCCTGGCTCGCTTGCTGCTGCTGCCTCCCCATGACCCGCAGTTCCGCCGCAACCGTGAGCGCATCGTGCGCGATGCCGAGCGCGAAAACGTGATCCTGGAGTGGGACCTCGGCCTTCCTGAGGGGGAAGACGATGACTACTACGCTCCAGGGGAGGCCTGAGCGCCTACGCGCCGCCCAGCCTCACGCCGCCGGGCGCTTCGCTGGCCTAAGCCTCTGACGGCTCCGGCCCCCACAACCGACAAGGGTGCGCCGCATAACACCGGCGCCGTGCGGAGTGGGGATAGCCTTTATGCGGTGACGATCGAGAGCGGCACCACTCCCAGGGGGGAAGCCGTCCCAACTTTCGAAGCTAAGCGCGCGGCCGGTAGCCCGGATGCCCGCGACCCGGGGCCTGGCGACCTAGAAGTCGCGGTACCGGAGGTCGCGGTCCGCGGGAGCGAAAGTTTCGACGCTGACCGGCTCTTGCGCCCCGCCGGTGCCGATCGACCGACGCCCGACGGCTTGGCGTACGACATGGCGCATGCCGACCGTCGCTACATAAACCGGGAGCTCTCCTGGCTGGAGTTCAACCGCAGGGTGCTGGCCCTGGCCGCGTCCGACGACCAACCATTGCTCGAACGAGCCAAGTTCCTCGCCATCTTCTCCAGTAATCTCGATGAGTTCTTCCAGGTCCGGGTGGCGGGCCTGAAGGACCAGTTGGCAGCAGGGTTGTCGGGGACATCTCCGGACGGTTTGTCCGTTTCGGGCCAGCTGCGAGCTATCCGCAGCGAAGTCCAAAAGCACTTGGCCGAGCGGGGGCGCCTCTATCGCTGCGAACTTTGCCCGCAGCTTGGCGAGCACGGCATGAGGCTCGTCAACTGGCCGTCGCTCTTGCCGGCAGACATGGCCTATGTCGAGTCGGTTTTCGAAGCGCAGATCTTCCCGGTGCTGACGCCCCTCGGAGTAGACCCCGGCCACCCGTTCCCGTACATCTCGAACCTCTCGCTGAACCTCGCTGTCATGGTCCGGGACCCACAGCGCGGGGACCGCCGCTTTGCCCGCGTAAAGGTGCCACCTTTACTGCCCGGTTTCCTCGCCTTGCCCGATGGCGAGCGCTTCGTGCCCGTTGAGCAGGTCATAGCTGCGTTCTTGGGCGAGCTTTTCCCGGGGATGGAGATCGAAAGCTGCCACTCCTTCCGGGTGATACGCAACGCGGACCTCACCTTGGCCGAGGAGGAGGCCGACGACCTCCTTGAGGCGGTCGAGATGGAGCTGCGCCGGCGCAGGTTCGGCAGGGCGGTATGCCTACAGGTGCAGTCGGGCTTCGACCCCGAGGTCCGTGACCTCCTGGCCCGTGAGCTGGACCTGCGCCCTGAGGACGTGTACGAGGTGGACGGCCTGCTCGACTTCAGCGGTTTGTGGGCCCTTCATGGCCTCGACCGCCCGGAGCTGAAGGACGAGCCGTTTTCTCCCGTGACGCCAGCTCGGCTGGCCCCGATCGACGACGAACCCGTCGACATTTTCGCCGCCATCCGCAACGGTGACATCCTTGTCCACCATCCGTATGAGAGCTTCGCCATGTCGACGGAGACCTTCGTGAACCAGGCTTCGCGGGACCCGGCGGTACTGGCCATCAAGCAGACGCTTTACCGCACTTCAGGAGACAGCCCGGTCGTGCGTTCGCTGATCCGGGCCGCGGAGCGGGGTAAGCAGGTAGCGGCGCTGGTCGAGCTGAAAGCCAGGGGCGACGAGGCCGCCAATATCGGCTGGGCAAGGGCGCTCGAACAGGTCGGCGTCCACGTCGTCTACGGCCTGATCGGGCTAAAAACCCACACCAAGACGGCGTTAGTCGTTCGCGAGGAGGGTGACGGCCTCCGCCGCTACTGCCACATAGGTACGGGGAACTACAACTCGTCTACAGCTCGTCTTTACGAGGACATCGGCTTCCTAACGGCCTCTCCCGACATCGGAGAGGACCTCACCGACCTGTTCAACTTCCTTACCGGTTACAGCCGCCAAGCCTCGTACCGCCAGCTGGTGCTGGCCCCGCTCGTCCTGCGGGCGCGGATCCTGGAACTGATCGAGCGGGAAAGCTCGCTCGGGCGCGACGGGCGGATCGTGTGGAAGCTGAACAACCTCGTAGACCGCAGGGTCATCGACGCCCTTTACGCCGCTTCACAATGTGGCGTGCAGGTCGACATCGTGGTCAGGGCGATGTGTTCTTTGCGCCCGGGCGTACCCGGCCTTTCGGACAACATCCGCGTGCGCTCGATCGTCGGGCGCTACCTGGAACATTCCCGAATTTTTTACTTCGGCAACGGGGCGCGACGTGACGACAACGAGACAGTGACCTCGGAGCTCCCGGTGCACCTGAGCGCTTCGCTGCCTGAGGGTGGGCGCTACCTCATGGGTTCGGCAGACATGATGGAACGGAACCTCGATCGTCGCGTAGAAGCCCTGGTCGACGTGCAGTCAGCGGAGATCCAGGCTCGCCTGCGCGAGATCCTCGAGGTCATCCTGGCCGACGACGAACTGGCCTGGGAGCTGGGGCCCGACGCCACGTGGGCCAAGGTGGCCACCATCAAACATTTCAATGCCCAGCGCCATTTCCAGGAGCTGGCGATCTCGCGAGCAAGGCGTCGGCGGCAAGCAGAAGCCGTCTGATGGGAATGAGTAACGAAGTGATGTCCTTTTCCCCCTTCGGGCCTACCAGCGCAGGAGGCTCGGCGAACACCGGCTCTGACCGAGCTACTGGGGCGCCGAAGGTCGTGCGTGCCTCCGGAGGTGCCATATGGCGGCGGATGCCAACTGGTACCGAGGTCGTGCTCATCTTCCGGCCCCGTTACCAGGACTGGGGCCTACCCAAAGGCAAGGCGCACCCGCTGGAGACCGACGAGGCGGCAGCCCTGCGCGAAGTACTGGAGGAAACCGGTCTGCAGTGCCGCCTCGGCCGGCCGCTGCCCAGCACCACTTACCCCGACCGCGATGGCCGTCTCAAGACCGTTCGCTACTGGGCGATGACAGTGGACCCTCGGTCCGGCTACCGTGGCGCCCCGC
Source organism: Acidimicrobiales bacterium (assembly GCA_035702845.1). Taxonomy (GTDB): domain Bacteria; phylum Actinomycetota; class Acidimicrobiia; order Acidimicrobiales; family Palsa-688; genus JAJZMF01. Next base: position 5,086 of record DASSZK010000392.1, on the reverse strand, counting down.
TGAAGCCCGGGCCTGAAGGCGCCGACGAAGTCGCCAGCGCCCAGTGGGTACCGATGGCCGAAGTCAGGTCGCGCCTCACCTATGCGCGCGACGTTGTAGTCATCGATGCTCTCGCCCAACACCTGGCCACTCTGGAGCTCGACGCCTGACGCCTTTGCGGAGCGCCACCGCCATGCCGGCTACTGGCGCACCCGGGCTCAAAAGTTTGCCGGTAGCAGTTGCACCACGTTTGCGAAACAGGACCACAGCGGCACGCACGCCACCGCTGCCCCGAGGAGGATAACACCCGCCTGCGAGCATCGGGCCCGCCGGGGGCTCCATCGTTCGCGCGCTCCCCGGCGTGGTAGCCACAACGACGCGGATATCCGGGCGAGTACCCAGATCGCAGCGGCGCCGGCGCCCCACAGAACCGCCCCGGCGGCGGCATTCTCATTGCTGGCGACAGGTACGGCCCGGGTCGGAGCCGACGGTGAAGCTCTGGCAGCACCAGTGCTTTTCGCAATGCCAGCCGCCTTCGACACCCTGGACGGCCCGGCTCCTCCCGGCTTGCTGGGTAAAGCGCCTCCGGGACCGGGGTTTGCTATCAGCAGATCAGACCTGCCGTGGGCGAGACGCTTGGGCAACCCCGTGACCGCGGTACCTGGAGGTGCGCCGCCAGCCAGCTCAGCCCTGACGACAAGTCTTTGCGTGGCTTCGAACGGCGGCGTACAGGTTGTGAGGGTCAGCTCAGCGTGGGGACTGGGCGCCAGCACTGCAACGTCTGTGGGAGCGACCGAAAAAAGCCGCTCGACCCTATACCCCCAGGTCCACCCGGTTGTATCGGTGATGTAGACCATGTCCCCGTTCACCAACTGGCCCAACTCGAAAAATGGTGCGCCGAAGGTGGTCCGGTGACCAGCTATGCCCACGTTGCCGCGCTGCCCGGGCATCGGGGTCCCCGGGTAATGGCCCGGGCCCATCTGCAAGTCGGCTTCGGCCACACCTTGCACTACGTAGCGGTCGACGCCGATGGCGGGGATCACAATACGGTCCAGCGCGACACCCGAAGGTGGTACAGGCAATGTGCCCGTCGCGACGAGCGCTCGCCCGGCTTGCGAGCCAACAGTCGGGCTGTGCGAGCCAACAGTCGGGCTGTGCGAGCCAACGGTCGGGCTGTCAGAGCCAGTGGTCTTGGATTTGAGCCCACCGGTCAAAACCCGGCGGGCGGGCTGGACCAGGTGGCCGGGCGCGGCAAGGGCGGCGTGGAACTGGCGGGCCAGCACGGCCTGGGCGTGGCTCTCGGACAGGCTCGTACCCCACAAGTCGTAGGCCACGAATGCGAGCAGTACGACCCCCGCAGTCACGAGCGCGTAGCCGAGCTCAGCCACTATCCGGCGCCATACCCGCCATCGCCCCGCCGGGGCGCCGCGTCCCATGGCACTCAGGGTAAGCCGTCTTACGGCCTCGCCAGGGCGGACGCGGCGACTTTTCTGCCAGACTTGGAGAAGTGCCAGTGTTGCTCGTGCGCCACGCGCACGCCCGAAGCCGCAAGGATTGGTCCGGTGACGACCGGCGACGCCCATTGTCGGCACAGGGCCTGCGCCAAGCAGATGGGCTGGTAGCCGTCGTCCACCGGCTTGGCCCCCCTGGCAGGGTTTTCTCCAGCCCCTTCCTGCGCTGCACCCAAACCATGGAGCCGCTGTGCCAGTCCCTCGGGGTGGATCTGGAAGAGGCACCCGAGGTATCCGAAGGCGAGAGGGCAGCCGCCATCTCGTTCGTCAGACGCTACGCCGGGACGGATGTCGCGGTTTGCACACACGGGGACGTGATTGCCGAGATCCTCGTGAGCCTGGCTGATGAGGACCGCGTCGACCTCGGGCCGAACCCCAAACAGGCAAAGAGCTCGGTGTGGGCGCTGGAGGGTAGCGATGGTCATTTCACCCGGGCCACCTACTACCCACCGGTAGTGAGCTCCCCCAGCTGAGGTCTGCCATGAAGTTTTCAGGCTGGTACCTGACCCCCAGATGACAGCCCCAGAGGACAGTCCCCAGACGACAGGGGCTCAGACGACAGGGGCTCAGACGACAGGGGCTCAGGAGGATGGGCCGGATATTTCTGGCGAGCAGCTCCTGGACCTGGTTACCCGGGCCCTCGACTGCGGGGGCCAGGGCATCGTGATCTGCGGACCGGACGGCACCGTTGTGCTCCGCAATGCCGTGGCCAGAGCGCTCGTAGCCGCGGGCGAAGGCGACCGGCTGGCCGAGGTCGCCGTCGGTTCGGCGTTGACCCGGGCTTTACGGGGTGAGAGCCACGTAGAGACCCTCGACCTCTACTCCCCCACCCGCCACACCCTCGAGATCCGTTCTTTCCTTGTGCAAGGGCCCGATGGTCCTATCGGAGCGGTGGCCATCGTTGAGGACGTCTCCGAGCTCAAACGGCTCGAGGCCGTCCGGCGAGACTTCGTCGCCAACCTGAGCCACGAACTGAAGACGCCCCTAGGGGCGCTGAGCCTCCTGGCGGAGACGTTGGACGGCGAGGACGACCCGGAGGTGGTCGCTCGTCTCACGGGCCGTCTCGGCACGGAAGCTCGGAGGTTCTCTCGGCTGGTGGACGATTTGCTGGATCTCTCCCGCATCGAGGCGGGCGCAACGGGCGCCCTGGTCCCGGTCCCGCTGGCGGGCGTCCTGGACGAAGCCACCGAGGGCTTTGACGACACGGCCAAGGCTCGGGGCATACAACTGGTGGTGGAACGCGCGCACCACGGTCTTTGGGTCGAGGCCAACCGGCGGGACCTGGCTTCGGCCGTCGCCAACCTCGTCGACAACGCCATCAAGTACTCAGAGCCAGGCGCCAGCGTGCATGTGAGCGCAGTGCGCTCCGACGGGCGCGCCTGCATCGTCGTACGTGACGAAGGCATTGGCATCCCTCGACGCGACCAAGAGCGCATCTTCGAACGCTTCTACCGGGTCGACCGCGCCCGCTCCCGCTGGACTGGAGGAACAGGCCTGGGATTGGCTATCGTCCGCCACGTGGCCGCCTATCACGGAGGCGATGTGAAGCTGGAGTCGTCAGAAGGCCGCGGGTCGACCTTTACCATCTCCCTCCCGGCCATCGAGCCGATCGAGCGCGATGGCTGACCAAGCGACCGTGCTGCTCGTCGAGGACGAGCCGTCTTTCGTCGAAGCTCTCACCGTCGGGTTGAAGCGAGAGGGCTTTCGAGTCGAGGTGGCAGTTGACGGGGCGGAGGCACTGGACAAGTTCGCCGCCGTGCGTCCGGACATCGTCCTGCTCGACCTGATGCTGCCAAAAGTTTCCGGCATCGACGTGTGCCGCACCATCCGTGCCGGGGGCTCCACTACCCCGATCATCATGGTCACGGCGAAGTCGAGTGAGATCGACACCGTCGTGGGCCTGGAGGTCGGCGCCGACGACTACGTAACCAAGCCGTACCGCCTACGAGAGCTCGTCGCACGGATGAGGGCGGTCCTGCGTCGTGCCCCAGCGAGCGACGAACCCGAGCGGGACATGGACACGCTCCACGTGGGCGACCTGAAGCTCGATCCCGAACGCCACGAGGTGCACCTGAACGAAAAGGAGGTGCCGCTCCCGCTCAAGGAGTTCGAGCTCCTCGAGATGCTCATGTTGAACGCGGGGCGCGTCGTCACCCGTGAAACTCTCATCGACCGCGTATGGGGCCCCCACTACGTTGGCGATACCAAGACGCTGGACGTACACGTGAAGCGCTTGCGCGCCCGGATCGAAGACGACCCGGCGCGTCCCAAGCGGATCACGACAATCCGGGGTCTCGGCTACAAGTTGGAGACTGCCTGACGCAAGCGGAGGCTTGCGGCCGCCTGCGTACGGCCACTGCATCCCGACTGCGCTAGGGCGCTCAACGGCTGGGGGCGATCAACGGCTGGGACCGCACTAGAGCGCCCAACGGCGAGGTCAGTGCTTCATTAGCCGAGCGCGCAGGCCACGGCTCTTTCCCGGCAGTATGTCGAACTGCCTGGGGTCTATCGCAGGTTGTACGGGCCCCTCTTCAGGCGCTGGCGCGCCGGCCTCCGCCGCGGCCACATTGGAGGGCGCCTGGTCAGCTTTAGGTGAACGAGCCGATCCCGCCAAGTTGCTCAAGGCTCGGGCGGCGGTGCCAGTCGTGACCGGCTGGCCGCTCACGACGGCGGCCGCGACACTGGCAACCCCGGGCGTCGGTTTGGGGCCTGCCACAGGCCCCGTCGCAGCCCTGACGCTACCGGATGAGTCACTGGCAGTCGGGGCAGTGGAAATCGAGGCAGTGGAAATCGAGGCAGTGGCAGGCGAGGCAGCGGCAGGCGAGGCAGCGGCAGGCGAGGCAGTGGCTGCGGGAGCCCCGGCAGGTCGCGCTCTGGACGATGAGGCGCTCCGGGAAGGTTCGTCGGCAGGGCCCGAGCCGTTCACAGAGGCGGCGTGCGCCGCCAAGGCCGCCTGGACCGCCTGCAAGCTGGGGTTCGAACGCGGGGCGGGCTGGCTGCTCGGTGACGCCGGCCTAGCCGGCTCGCCAGAGACTGCGGCCGCCCTGCTGATGGGAGGGCGCAGTCCGGCGGCGGCAATTCCAGGTAAGGCACCCGCGCTCGATCGAGCCTGAGGGGACCGGATGCCCGGGATCGGCGTCCGACCCGCAGGGCTCCCCGGAACCCCACCCGACGGTGCTGCCGGTGGCGTGACTGGCGGTGCGGGTGCGGCTGTCGGCGTCGCGGCAGGTGCCGTTACACCAGGTATGGGTTGGCGAGCGAGGAGTTGAGCCGCGATGACCCCGGGGGAGTTGGGGGACGGTGGCTCATGTGCGGGGGCGGCTGTATGTGCAGCACTGCCTGCTTCGCCGCACACAGGGCCACCAGGAGCGGCGTGAGCGGGCCCGGCATTACGCGCCGCGTGCGCAGGCGCGGGCCTTGCCAAACCGCCTAGCGCCTTGGCGAAGATCGACGTCTTAGGGTTCGCGGCGGCGGGCGCGGCAGCAGGCTCCGCTTTCACCACGGCAGGTGCGTTTACAGGGGGCGTCTCCCGGGCCTTTGCCGCGGGCGGCGCGACACGGGACTGCGCCGCGGGCGCAACGGAGGAGTGCGCTGCG
>DASSZK010000277.1:0-26140 GCA_035702845.1 Acidimicrobiales bacterium | reverse complement strand
GACACGAGGTAATTGAGGACCACACCGTCTGCGATTTCTCCCGCGAGTTCGAGCATCTGCATCCCGGTGGCCCCGATGTACACCGGTACCTGTTTGGGCCGGCGCTCCTGGTACACGTAGTCGAGCTCGACACCGTCCAAGTGCGCCCAGTAACCGTCGAAAGTCACGGTCTCGTTATTGAGCAGTGCGCGCACCACGGTGACCACTTCACGCATGACGGTGAGCGGGCGCGCCCGGTCTATGCCCACCTTGCGAGCCAGGGGGTCCCACCAGGCACCCAGCCCCATGAGGGCCCGGCCCGGTGCCAGGTCGTCCAGGGTCGAGAATGTTGCTGCCAGGCGGGCCGGGTTGCGTGACCAGCAGTCTGCAACCCCCGAACCCACCTTGATGCGCTCGGTCACGGCCGCATATGCAGCCAGGGGCACGGTCGCTTCTCGGACCAGGCGGCTCTCCGCTTGCCAAACGGCGTCGAAGCCCTTTTGTTCGGCGTAGGCAGCGAAGTCCATCCCCTGGCGGATGGTGTGTGCGTCCTGTAGGTAAAGCGCAGCGGGCACGTCAACTCCCGTCTTTCCTGGTAGGTAGGCCGAGTTCAGCCGTCATTAACGGTCTTTTCGGCCTTCATGGGCAACGTGTTGCGCCAGCGCCCGTCGGCGGCGTGAAGGGCGGCGGCGACGGCGCCTGCGGTGGGGACCAAACCGATCTCGCCTACACCTTTGATCCCGTACGGAGACCGGGGCTGAGGTACTTCAACCAGCACAACATCAATGGGCGGCACGTCTTTGGCCCGGAGCACGCCGAGTGCCCGCAAAGTCATCTTGGTCGGGAAACCTCGTTCGTCGCTGGGGAACTCCTCAGTGAGCGCGTAGCCGAGGCCCATATGGACAGCCCCCTCCACCTGGCCTTCGCACAGCGTCGGGTTGACGGCGCGGCCGACGTCGTGAGCGGCGACCACTCTCTCGATAGTGCCTGTCCCGGGCTCGACCACCACCAGCTGGGCGGCATAGCCGAACGCCGAGTGGATAATGGGTTTGTCAACTTCGCCGATGTGCTGGGTCCAATCGACACGGTGCTCGCCGCAGTAGTCGAACTCCGGTTGGCAGCCTCCGGCTATGGCGGCACGGCAGGCGTCGCGCACAGCCCCCGCGCCCATCAAGGTGCCCCGGCTGCCCGTTGTCTGGCCCTGGCCGAGCTCGCGGCTGGTGTCCACCAAGACCGTGACCCGGGACGGGTCGATGCCGAGCTCCTCCACTGCGACTTGGCGCGCCACAGTGTGAACGCCCTGGCCCATTTCTGTCCAGCCATGGCGGACTTCGACCCGGCCGTCCGAGCGGAATCGGACCACCGCCTTGGTGACCTCCTTGAAACCGTTGCCGAGCCCCGAGTTTTTGAGCGCCAACCCGATCCCAACAGCCTTGCCTGCAGCCATGGCCTCTTCGTAGGGAGCGCGCAGTTCGTCCAGGCACCGCTCCGCACCGGCGCAGCCGTCGTCCATTTCCTGGCCCGGGCCCCATATGTCCCCCGGGTGAAAGACGTTGCGTTTGCGCATTTCCCAGCCGTTTATGCCCACCTGTTGCGCCAGGCGGTCCATGACCCCCTCCATGGCGAACTGCGCCTGGTTGGCGCCAAAGCCCCGGAAAGCGCCGCAGATCGGGTTGTTTGTGCGCACCGCCACCGAGTCCACGTCCACCGCGGGGACCCGGTAGGGGCCAGTGGCGTGGCCCGCCGCTCTCTCCAGCACTTTCATCCCGACGCTGGCGTACGCTCCCGAATCACCCACCATCCGTGCCTTTACCGCGCTCAGGTGGCCGTCGGTGTCGCACCCGGCCCAGTACTCGAGATGGATGGGGTGGCGCTTGGGGTGCATTAGAAGGCTCTCCTCGCGCGACAGCGTGCACTTGACCGGCCGGCGCAGGAGCCATGCCGCCAGTGCGGTCTGCGCCTGGTTGGCCATGTCCTCCTTGCCACCGAACGCGCCGCCGTTGGACACCAGCTCTACGCTGACCATGCCCGCTTCGATGCCCAGCACACTGGCTACCTGGTCCCGGTCGTCCCAGATCCCCTGCCCGCCCGAGTAGAGGTGTATGCCGCCGTCGGGCCGGGGCACGGCCACAGTGGACTCGGGTTCCAAAAAGGCGTGCTCGACCCGTTGGGTCTGGAAGATCTCGTGCACCACATGAGCGCTTTGTGCGAGCGCGTTGTCGACATCGCCCCTGGCATAGGAGCTGCGCGACAACACATTGCCGTCGGTACCCCAAACCGCGGCCTCGGGCGAGGCCAACGCGTCGAACGGGTCGGTCAGGGGGGCCAGGACGTCGTACCCCACTTCCACCAAAGCTGCGCCGGCGCGCGCCGCCTCCCGGCTCTCGGCCACGACTATGGCGAGCACGTCTCCGGCGTACGAGGTGCGCCCACCTTCGGGCACGAAGATCGGCCAGTCTTTGTTGATGATGCCTACCCGCAGCTCGCCCGGTACGTCAGCGGCTGTGAAGACGCCAACCACTCCCGGCGCAGCGGCCGCGGGCGCGCAGTTGACACGGCGGACCTCGGCGCGGGCGTGGTCGGTCAGGCGCAAGGCGGCGTGCAGCAGCCCCGGCAGGCGGATGTCGTCGATGTAGCCCCGGTCGCCCAGGGCCAGCGCCTCCGCCTCGTACTTGGCGCCCCGGCTGCCGATACCTCCGGAGGCGGGCAGCTCGACTTCGGCCCCCGATGCGAACAGTTCGATGGCGTCGAGCATTTTCACGTACCCGGTGCACCTGCATAGATGAGCCCCGAGGTGGCGCGCCATGTCCTCGCGGGCCAGGGCAGCCCCTTTGCGGTCCACCTGGGCCTTGGCTCGCATGACGACCCCGGGGATACAAAAGCCGCACTGCAGGCCGCCGCAAGCGGCAAAGGCCTTGGCCCACCGGTCCCTTTTGTCCGGCGCAAGTCCCTCCAGAGTTGTCACCGCCCGGCCCGCGACCTTTGCGAGCGGTGTCTGGCACGCCACTTGCGCCTTGCCGTCAAGCAGGATGGTGCAACAGCCACACTGGCCGCTTGGCGAGCAGCCGTCCTTGGGCGAAGTGACGTTGAGCTCCTCGCGCAGAGCTGACAGGAGGTGGGGGTGGGCCGCCTCGACACTGACCTCCGTGCCGTTGAGGTTGAAGGTGACGGTCATTTCGTCCACAGCGCTCACAGCTCCACCCCTCTCTGGTCCGTTATGCGCCTGTAAAGCTCGGGGCGGCGGTACCGGTCAAAATCAAACAACGTGCCCTTGTAGCGCTTGCACCATTCCGTGTCGCAGGTGGCGATGACCACCTCGTCACCTTGGGTGTAGGCCTGGGCGACAAGCTGGCCCGACGGCGCGATGATGCAACTTTGAGCGAGGGAGCCCACGCCTTCTTCCACGCCGCCCTTGGCCGCCGCGACCACCCAGGTACCGTTCTGGTAAGCACCGGCTTGCATGACGAGTTGGTTGTGGAAGCCTGCAAGCACGTCCTGGGTCGGGTCGGGCGCGTAATGCACGGGAGTGTTGTAACCGCAGCAGATGACCTCCACGCCCTGTAGGCCCATCACACGGTAGGTTTCGGGCCAGCGCCGGTCGTTGCAGAGCATCATCCCTACCCGTGCGCCGAGGGCGTCCCAAACTCCGAACTCGTCGGGCCCCGGTTCGAAATAGCGGCGCTCGAGATGCTGGAAGGGGCGCCATGGCTCGTTGGCCTCGTGGCCCGGGATGTGGACCTTGCGGAACTTCGCCACTTGCCTGCCGTCCCAGTCGACCAGCACCTGAGTGTTGTAATGATGCCCGTCAGGCGTCAGTTCGGCGTAACCGAGGCAGAACGCCATGCGCAAAGACGCCGCCTCTTCGAACAGCGCTTTGGTGCCGGGGCCGGGCATCTCGGTCTCGAACCAGGAGTCGATGGCCGCTTGGTCGTCCTCCCACCAGCGGGGGAAAAAGGTGGTGAGGGCCAGTTCCGGGAACACGACCAGCTCCGCTCCCCGGCGGTGCGCCGTGCGCAGCAACGCGATCAGGCGCTCGACCACCTCCGCTCGCGGCTCATCCCGGGCGACGGGGCCCATCTGGGCGGCGGCTACTGCGAGCACAGTCATGGAGTGAGCACAGTCATAGGGCTCGCTCCTGGGACGGAGGCGCCGGTGCGAGAGCGGCCGCTGGGATCTCGTCCTCGGAAGCCAGGCGCAGCAGCGTCTGGAGCAGGATATTGGCCCCCGCCACCAGGTGCTCGGGGTCGGTGTGCTCGGCCGGGTTGTGGCTGATCCCTCGGACGCTCGGCACGAACACCATGCCGGCCGGGCACACTCGGGCCAACATCTGGGCATCGTGGCCTGCACCGGCGGGCAAGCGGCGCGCCTCGTAGCCGAAGCTGGCGGCCGTCGACTCGACCAGGGAGATGATCCGGGGGTCGAACTCCACCGGCTCGAAGCGGGCCAGCCGGCGGCGCTGGACGTTAACCCCCTCGGAGCGCGCTACTTGCTCGACGTACGCCGCCAGCCGCCTCTCGGCGCCCTGGAGGGCTTCCTCGTCCGTATTGCGCAGGTCGACGGTCATCGTTGCCCTGGCGGCGACGACATTGACCAGGTCCGGGTGCAGGCTGAACCGGCCCACGGTGCCTACTTGGGGCGGCCCGATGTCGCTCACCATCTCGCGGACGTAGGCCGCCGTCGCTGCGGCGGTGTAACCGGCGTCGTGGCGGTAGGACATCGGAGTGGTGCCCGCATGGTTGGCTTGGCCTTCAAAAGTCAGCTCTTGCCATGAAATGCCTTGGATGCCCGTAACGGCACCGATGACTTCGCCGGCCCGGTCAAGCACCGGCCCCTGCTCGATGTGCAGTTCGACGTAGGCATAAGGGACCAGGCCCGGGCATGGCGTCGGGCCCAGGTACCCGATGCGCTCCAGTTCGTCGCGCAGCCGGGCCCCGTCGATGCCCACGATGTCATGGGCGGCCTCGACTCCCATGCCACCGGCATACACCAAGCTCCCGAGCATGTCGGGCGCAAACCGAGCACCTTCTTCGTCGGTGAAAAAGGCAACGGCCATAGGGCGCCGTGTGGTCACTCCGGCGTCGTTCAGGGTCTCCAGCACTTCGAGGCCGGCCAGCACCCCGAGGTTGCCGTCATAGGCACCTCCCGTGGCGACGGTGTCGATGTGCGACCCGCACATGACGGCTGGGCCGGCCTCGCGCCCTTTGCGGGTTGCGACGACGTTGCCGATCCCGTCGATGGAAACGTCCAGGCCGGCGTCGCGCATCCACATCACGACCAGGTCACGGCCGGCCTTGTCCTCGTCGGTGAGGGCCAGGCGGGCGCAGCCACCGCCGGGGATGGCCCCGATCCGGGCCAGCTCCCGCAGGCGGCCGAGCAGGCGTTCGCCGTCGATGCGTAGTGCCGCCAGGCCAGGTGCTGTGGTCATATCCCCACACTGGCCACGGTTGGGCCGGCTGTCAATGGACCGGCGGCTGTCAATGGACCGGCGGCACCGGGCCGCCCTCCCAGCGGTCAAGCTCCGCCAACAGGTCGCGGCGTTGCTGCGCTCCCACGAATGCGGCGTCGATGGCGTTGCGTGCCAATTTGGCCAGCTCCGTTCGTCCCAAGTCAAAGACATCGGCGACCTGGCGGAAGTTCTCGCTGATATAACCCCCGAAATAGGCGGGGTCGTCCGAGTTCACAGTCACGCGCAGCCCTGCCGCCAACATCTTGGCCAGTGGGTGCTCAGCCAGGCTCGGGAAGGCTCGTAACTTCACGTTGGACAGCGGGCACACCGTAAGAGCCGTCTTGGTTTCTCTGAGCCGCTCGACCAGAGCGGGGTCTTCCATGCTGCGGACCCCGTGGTCGACGCGCTCGACCTGCAGCACGTCGAGAGCCTCCCAGACGTAACCCGGCGGGCCTTCCTCGCCGGCATGAGCCACGCAGCGCAAACCGGCTGCCCGCGCCTTGGCAAAAAGGGCAGCAAACTTTGAGGGTGGGTGGCCTATTTCGACAGAGTCCAGGCCGACTGCCAGGATCGGTGCGTCCAACCCGAGCAGGTCGTCGAGAGTCGCCATCGCCTCTTGGACGGGCCGATCGCGTACGAAGTTGGCGATCAACCCCGTGCTGACACCGAAATTGGTTTCACCGTAACGGGCGGCTGAGGCCAGGCCTTCGACCACGGCCTGGAGGGGGACCCCGCGGGTCGTGTGGGCCTGCGGGTCGAAGAACATCTCCACATGGCGTACGCCTTCGGCGCTGGCGCGCCGCAAGTACGCGTGAGCTAGGTCATAAAAGTCGGCCTCGGTGACCAGGACGGACATGTTGTCGTAGTACAGGTCGAGGAAGTCCGCCAAGTCGGTGAAGTCGTACTTTGCGCGCAGTCCCTCTATGTCGCCATGGGCGAGCGCCAGCCCGTGGCGCTCCGCCAGCGCGAAGATGAGCTCCGGCTCGAGCGTACCTTCGATGTGCAGGTGCAACTCCACCTTGGGCAGCCTGATGAGGTCTGCACCCACCACCTCGGTGACGGCCGTTCCTGTCACACCGGCATCTCTGTCATAACAGCATCTCTGTCATAACAACATCTCTGCCACTGGTCCGGGCGGCGGGAGATGGCTCCCTGCCATGCGCATTGCAATTTCCTCCAGGCTTTGCCTGTCCTGCACTTCTGACAGCTGCCCCTCGTACATGACAGCGATGCGGTCATTGAGGGACATGACCTCGCCGAGATCCTCGCTCAGGAGCACCACTGCCGCGCCGTTGGCCGCTGCCTCCAGGAGGTACGAGTGGACCATGGCCACGGCGGCCACATCCAGGCCGCGGGTGGGGGAGGCGGCGACCAGTACCTTCATGGCGCCTGCGAACTCGCGGGCGATGACGACCTTTTGGACGTTGCCCCCCGAGAGGAGGCCCGCGCGTGTTCCTGGAGCCGCCCCTCTTATGTCGAACCGGGAGATGGCCTGCTCAGCTGCCTGCTTCATGCGCCGTAAGCGGAGGAAAGGCCCGACGGAACCATCCCGGAACGAGCGCAGTTCGAGGTTCGTCGCCACGGAGAGGTTGGGGGAGACGCCTGTCCCCAGCCGGTCTTCGGGTATGTAGCGCACACCCGCAGCGAACGCAGCCCGGGGGTCGCCGTCCTTTAGTGACGCGCCGCCCACCTGTACCTTGCCCTGCGTGGCAGCGCGCAGTCCTGCGATCGTCTCGGCCAGTTCACGCTGGCCGTTGCCGGCCACGCCTGCCACCGCTACGATCTCGCCGGCTTGCACCTGCAGCGAGACGCCTTTGAGCGCCGGGAGCCCCCTGTCGCTTTGCGCCCATAGATCCGAAATCTGGAGCATGGCCGCGCCCTTGGTCCTCTCGCCCGGCGCCCTGGTGGGGGCCTCGAAGTCGCGGCCCACCATCATGGTCGCCAGAGATTGCGCCGTCGCCTGGTCCGTGCGCACGGTGCCGACGTTTCGCCCGGCGCGCAGCACCGTGACCCGGTCGGAAACAGCTTTCACCTCGTTGAGCTTGTGCGAGATGAAGATGACGGTGCGGCCCTCCCGGGCTATGTCGCGCAGTGTTGCGAAGAGGTTTTCTGCTTCGTTCGGCGTCAGCACGGCGGTGGGTTCGTCGAGCACCAGGACGCGGGCGTCTTGGTAAAGCGCCTTTAGGATCTCGACCCGCTGTTGCTCGCCTACCGACAGCTGCCAAACCTGCGCTCGAGGGTCCACGGGCAACCGGTACCGCTCGCCCAGCTCACGCACCTGGCTGTCCACCGCGTCGGGGCGGATATGGAAATGGCGCCCGGCACCGCGCCTGTCGCCGAGGACAAGGTTCTCAGCCACAGTGAACCGCCCCACAAGATGGAAGTGCTGGTGCACCATGCACACGCCTGCGTCAATGGCGTCGCGGGGGGAAGCGAAGCTGACGGGCCGGCCGAGGACCGAGATCTCGCCTTCCTCGGCCCTGTAAAGACCCGAGAGGATCTGGCACAGGGTCGTTTTGCCTGCCCCATTTTCGCCCAGCAGGGCGTGGATCTCGCCCGGAGCCGCCTCGAAGTCGACTCGGTCGTTGGCGACTACCCCTGGGAAGCGCTTAGTGATGGCCTTCATTGCGACGGCAGGCATTGTCGCCGGAGGCGTTGCGGCTGCGGGCGCCTGTCCGGGGACGGTGCTCAACGCGCCTCCCTGATATAGGGCGTACCCAGTGCACCCGGTGCCCCGAGCCGGCGCCGTGCGGTGCCTGAAGCGGCGACGACCAGCACGAGCACCGTCATGAGGTAGGGCAGTGCCCCGGTCCACAGCACGGTTGGCCCCAGGCTTATGCTGCGAGCCTGCAGTTCGGGGGCGACCGCCTGCAGCGCTCCGAAGAAATAGGCGCCCACAAGGCACAGTGCGGGTCGCCAGAAGGCGAAGATCACGAGTGCCACGGCGATCCAGCCGCTGCCACCGGTGATGCCGCTGACCCACTGTGGGGTGAGAGCCAGGGTGATGGTGGCTCCCCCCACCCCCGCGAGGGCGCCGCCGGCGAGCGTGTGGGCGTAGCGGTAAGCCGTGACATTGATCCCCATGGTGTCGGCGGCGGCGGGTGATTCGCCCACTGCTCTTACATTGAGGCCGGGCCTGGTCCGGCTCAGGTACAGGCCGATGACCACCACCAGCACCCAGGAAAGGTAGACGAGGATGTTTTGGCCGAAGAGCACCGGGCCCACGATCGGGAGCTTTTGCAGGGCCTTGGGCAGCAATGGCCCGAAAGTGTGCCGGGCGGGTAAGTCCGCCAGGTTGAGGTCGTTGCCAAGGTAGGACGACAGGCCGGCGGCTCCCGCAAATATGGTGAGCGCCAGCCCCGAAACGATCTGGTTTGCCCGCAATGTGACGACGAGGAAAGCATGGATGGACGCCATGACCGTCCCTGCCAGAGCGGCGACGAGCATCGCTAGCGCGAGGGCGAGCCCTCCCGGGACATGCACCCTTTCGACCGTCCAAAAACCCATGACTGCTCCTACGAGCATCATGCCTTCCACGCCGAGGTTGAGAACTCCTGAGCGCTCGGCCAGTAGCTCGCCCAGCGCAGCAAACAGCAGAGGCGTCCCGTACGCCACGCCGGAGGCAATAAGGACCACGGCCAACGAGTTGTTCATGCCAGCACCTCAGGTGCGGGGCGCCCCGAAGTCTCTAGGGGCCCACTGTTCGTGGGCTCAAGCTTGGCTGGCCCACGGTTCGCGCCGGCGGTGGGCTTGGGCCGGCCAGTGGCACGGACCCTGTAACGGCTCAGTAGCTCGCCTCCGAGGACGGAGAAGAGGATTATGCCCTGGACGACACCGACGAGGCCGGCGGGGAAGTTGGCTCCTTGGAGGGTGTTCCCGGCGTTATCCAAGCCGCCGAGTAAGAAGGCGATCAACACCACTGCAAAAGGGTTGTAGCGGCCAAGGGCGGCGACGACGATCCCGGTATAGCCGTACCCGAGCTTTTGCAGCCCGTTGGGGTCGCCGTCGAGGGAGTGGCTGAAGTCGCCTACGTAGCTGGCCCCGCCGATGCCGGCGATGCCCCCGGACAGCGCCATCACGGCCAGGACCTTGCGGCGCATGCGGACTCCGGCATAGCGAGCCGCCCGCTCGGAGTCCCCCGCCACCTGGACCTCGAAACCGAAGCGGGTGCGCCGGTAGGCGACCCAGAGCACGAGGGCACAAGCCACGGCGAAGAAGGCTCCAAGTGGCAACGTGAGGCCCCCTTGGACCCCGAGCACCCACTTTGGCCAAATGGCCGAGGAGGGCAGGGGCTTGCCGGTCGGGAACACGGTCGCGTTGAACCCGGTCGTCTGGCGCCAGTAGGACTCGCTCTCGAAGATGAGATAGGTGAGCAACAAACCCGCCACGTAGTTCAGAAGTAGGGAGGTGAGGATCTCGCTGGCCTTGAAGAAGGCCCGCAGGATGCCGGGGATGAGGGCCCAGCCCGCTCCGCCCACGGCCCCGCCGATCACCATGGCCCCTATGACGAACACCGAGGGGCCGCCCCGGCCCCCGAAGTAGAGGCCGGCGCCGGCACCCAGGACCGTGCCCATGTACATCTGGCCTTCCGCACCGATGTTGTAAAGCTTCATGCGGAACGCTGCTGCCGCGGCCAGACCGGTGAAGGCAAGCGGAGTGGCCATGCTGAGGGTCTGGGTGAGCGAACCCTGCTGTAAAAAGCCGGCTTGGAACAACTGCTTGTAGGTGGAGATCGGGTCGTGCCCCGTCGCCGCCAGTACGACAGCGGCGATGAGGAACGCAGCCACAACGGACCCAACCGGCACGGCGACCACGAGCCATCGTGGTCGCTCGAGCCGCTGTTCAATACTGACGCGCAAACCCGTCCTCCACCGAAGGACCGGTGCCGGCGGGATCAGCCATTCGGGTTGCCGATGACGCCCTTCACGAACCAGTTCATCCCGTAAAGGCTGTTAGTGCCACCATTTAGCACCTGCATGCGCACACCTTTGCGCACCCGCAACTTGCCGTGCTGGTCGTAGAGGGGACCGGTGAACTCGTAGAAAGTCCCGTTTTCGATCTTCTTCTCGTAGGTCAGGATGAGCGCCTTGGTCTTGGCTGACACGCGGGGCCCGAACGGCGCCAGGCTGGTGAAGCCGTCCTTGATGCTGCCGTAGTAGAAGCCGGACTTCCATTTACCCGCCATGGCGTTCTTGATCTGCTGCAGCTCATAAGGGCCCCAGTGGTACACGGAGGCAGTCAACCAGGACTTCGGACCAAACTGGGACGAGTCGGAGTCGTAGCCGACCCAAGGTACACCGACCGATTCGGCAAATTGACCCGTGGCCGGCGAGTCGACGTTTTGGCCGAGCACGTCAACGCCGGCAGAGTAAAGGCTCTGGGCGGCCTTGCGCTCGCCCGCCGGGTCGAACCACGAGTGGGTCCAAACGATCCTGACAGTGGCGCCGGGGTGGGTCAGTTGGGCACCCAGCGCAAAGGCGTTGGTATGGCGGATGACCTCGGGTATGGGGTAGGCGACGACGAAGCCGATCTTGCCTGTCTTGGAGGCGGCACCGGCAGCCATGCCTGAGAGGAACACGGTGTCCTCGGCGGCCCCGAAGTACTCCGAAACGTTCTTAGAGACCAGTGTTCCCGTTGCCTGCTCAAACTTTATATTCGGGTACTGGGCGGCGATCTGTGGTGTCACATAGCCGTAAGAGGTGGCGAAGATCATCTTGTAACCCTGGGCCGACAGGCTGGCCACGGTCTGGCTGAACTGGGTGCCGACGGCGATGTTTTCCTTGTAGGTCGTCTCGACGCGATTGCCGAGCATCTTCTGCACGTACAGGCGGCCATCGTTTTGCGCTTGCGACCAGCCACCGTCGTTGTGCGGCCCTACATAGATCCAGGCCGCCTTGTACGGCGCCGCCGCCTGTGCGGCGGGGGCCGTGGCCCCTACGAGCAATGATGCAACCATCGCGGTCAGGGACCCGACGGCCGTCAAACAGCGCTTGGCCCTTTTCATCTTTCCTCCTTGTAAGAGTGCGGGTAAACCCGCCGTGTAAAAATGCGGGTAAGCCCGCTGTCCGGTGATCGACCCTCCAGGCCCAAGCACATCGGTTCGCGAGGTCTTGGTCCAACGGGCTCTGCGCGGCCCACTTCCGGGGTCTACCCGTGAGCGTGCGTTCATGGCCCGCAGCGCTTGTGTCGTGCCAGCCGGCTCGGGCCAGCTGCACCCACGGCCGAAATCAGGCAAAATGAGCCGCTCTGTCCAAGAGGCGCCACGCCGCCTGGTCGGGCGCTGCCAATGGGCGTCGCCATCCCCCGAGCCGGGAACGACGATCGGGGGGCGCTGCCATCGGCCAATAGTGCCCTCCTGTACGGACGGTGTCAATCACCCCCGGCGGTGACGAGTGTTACGTTCTGGTTTCGCCTTGGACGGTTGTCCCCCGCTCGACGTTGGACCAGCGCGGCCGGCGGCCCAGTTAGGTAAGCCTGACAAGCCCACGGGAGTTGACGCTGGAGCCGGCGCCGTCCAAGATGGCGTGCGTGGGCGACACGACCCCCGGGATGGTGTG
Organism: Acidimicrobiales bacterium; assembly: GCA_035702845.1. Lineage (GTDB taxonomy): Bacteria > Actinomycetota > Acidimicrobiia > Acidimicrobiales > Palsa-688 > JAJZMF01. The sequence goes on along the minus strand of DASSZK010000277.1, from coordinate 14,158 downwards.
CGGTCATCACCACCTGTACTCGGCCCTGGCCCGCGGTATGCCTGCCCCGCCGGCGGCGCCCAGCAACTTCTTGGAGGTGCTCCAACAGGTCTGGTGGAGGCTCGACATGGCCCTGGACCTCGAAATGCTCCGCTGGTCGGCCATGCTCGGCGCCCTGGAGGCGCTCGAATCGGGCACCACGGCCATCATCGACCACAACGAGAGCCCATCGGCTATCGAGGGCAGCCTCGACGTCATCGCTTCCAGCTGTGCCGAGGTGGGGGTGCGCGTTGTGTGCGCCTACGGTGTGACCGACCGTCACGGGCGCGATGGCGCGAGGCGCGGCCTGGAGGAGAACGAACGGTTTTTGCGGGCAGGTGGGCGAGGAATGGTCGGTGCCCACGCCGCGTTCACGTGCACGGACCAGACCCTGGAGGCGGCTGCCGGCTTGGCGTCAGACCTGGGCGTGGGAGTGCATATCCACGTAGCGGAGGGCACGGTCGACATGGAGGCCGGCTCGCGCCTGGAGGCCATGGCCAAGGATGACTGGCTGGTGGTCCACGGCGTCCACCTGGACCGCCCGCTACCCGGGACGCTCGCCCACAACCCCCGTTCCAACATGAACAACGCTGTCGGCTATGCCAGGCCCCGTAGCTGGCAGGGCCGGGTCGTCCTCGGTACGGACGGCATCGGCGCGGACATGCTCGAGGAGTTCCGCCTCGCCTACGTCCGGGCTCGCGAGCCCGACATCTCAACCACCCCGGAGGAGGTCTGGAGATGGGTGCGGGCCGGCTGGGACCTCGTCCCGGAGGCGGCCACGGACCGGGTGCGCTGGAGCTACGACTGGGTGGACGACCCGTGGCGGCTTGCCTTCACGCCGGGTGTGCGGGCGCTGGATGTGTGGGTAGGCGACGAGCAGGTCCTGGCCGATGGCCGGCCCACCCGCGTAGACGCCGGCGAGGTCCGGGCCAGGGCGGCCGAACAGGCGCAGCGCCTGTTCGAGAGACTGTGAGGCTGGCATAGATGCCGCTGACGGGGATGGCGGACAACATCGTCGACGAGAGCACCTACAGCCGAGCCGTTGCGCAGTTGCGGGAGGCTCGGGTGCTGTTGCCGACGTTCGCCCAGTTGGCCGACCCGTCGACGATACCCGGCAATTTAAAGGCGGCACTGGGCGGCGTCAGGCCGGATGAGGCCCACCCCCTCAACCTTTTTCGCATGCACTGGTACAACGGCGCGGACCGGATGTCGCTGGCAGCTGTGCCCGCCCACGTAGTGCTCGGGAGCGAACTGACGGGCGTGCAAGCCCAGGTGGTGGTGGCTCTCGGGGACCGTTTTCCCATGATCCGCGCCCATAAGGTCCTGGCGGCCTACGCATGCCTGGCGCCGAGGATCGTCACGGGACAGTTCGACCCCACCTGGCAACGTGCCATCTGGCCCTCCACCGGGAACTACTGCCGAGGCGGTGTGGCGATATCGAAGCTGCTCGGTTGCCGGGGCGTCGCCGTGCTGCCCGAAGGCATGAGCCAGGAGCGCTTCGACTGGTTGGCCGACTGGGTGGCCGGGCCCGAGGACATAATCAGGACCCCGGGCGTCGAGAGCAACGTGAAAGAGATATACGACAAGTGCGCCGAACTTTCGGCCGATGCCGCCAATGTCGTGCTCAACCAGTTCTCCGAGCTCGGTAACCACCTGGCCCACTACCTCTGCACGGGGACTGCCCTGGCGGCCATATTCGAAAACCTACGGGGGCACCGGCCGGGCCTGGAACTGCGCGCTTTTGTGAGCGCTTCGGGCTCGGCGGGCACGCTCGGTGCCGGTGACCGGCTAAAGGACGTCTACGGTTCGCGCACTGTCGCCGTGGAGGCCCTGCAGTGCCCGACCCTTCTCTACAACGGGTTCGGCGAGCACAACATCCAGGGGATCGGCGACAAGCACGTGCCCCTCGTGCACAACGTGTACAACACCGACATCGTCACGGCCGTGGACGATATGGCCACGGACCAATTGGCGGTGCTGTTCGCTTCCGACGCGGGCCGCGGTTACCTTGCCGAGCGGCGCCGGGTACCGGAGTACGTGCTGGCAGCCCTGCCATCTATCGGCCTGTCAGGCATTTGCAACATTGTTGCTGCGGTAAAGACAGCCAAGTACCTGGACCTCGGCCCCGACGACGTCGTGATGACCGTGGCCACCGATGGGGCGGAAATGTACGGCAGCGAACGAGAAAAGGTTGCCCAGCGCGACTTCCCTGACGGGTTTGATGCTGTCCGCGCAGGCGAAGCCTTTGGCCGGTGGGTGCTCGGGGCCGGGACCGACCACTTGATCGAGCTGAGCCAGCGAGACCGCGACCGCATCTTCAACTTGGGCTACTTCACTTGGGTGGAGCAACAGGGCGTGGCTCTCCAAGAATTCGTCGCTCGCCGGGACCAATCTTTCTGGTCCGGTTTGCGTAAAAAGCTGCACCGCTGGGACGAGCTCATCGAAGAGCTCAACGAGCGCAGTGGAGCCCGCAGGAGCTGGGCCTGAGTTTTTTGCGTTGGCGGACCTGGCGGGGGCCCCAATGGTCGTCCTAGGTGCCACCTCGCTGTGCTCGGTCCAGATCGTCGAGAGTATCGACGTCGAGCGGGTCTCCTTCGCAGGGCACTTCGCTCACCAGTTCGGGTCTTTGCCGTATTAGAGAGCGCGCACCCTCGTCACCCGTGGTCGGGAGCTCCGGCCATATGGAGCGGGAAAGCCTTACGGGGTTGCGGCGAGCACCGGCGTAGGTGGCAACGGCGATAGGGGACTGCGCCATGGCCACTGCCCGCCAGGCGCTCGCCGGCACGAAGGGCTGGTCGCCCAAGCCGACCACGATGGCCTCGAAACCTTTGTCCTGCGCCCAGGTCACCGCTGCGGCCAAAGACGTTGCGATGCCCTGGCGCCACGACGGGTTAGCCAGGAGATGGGCACCGGCCGGGGCAGCTTGGCGGATGTCTACGGGCCCGGTGACCGCGATGGTGGCCCCCAGCCCCGCCGCGAGGGCGTGTTCGAGCGCCCAGCTAACGAGGGGGCGCCCTTTCAGCGGTTGGAGCAATTTGGGCGTGCTACCCGGGTCGTCGAAACGGGTACCGCCGCCGGCGCAGAGCACCACGGCGGCGACCAGATGGGGGGACAGCTCGGCCATCTGAGTTACGTCTCCTGTGCGGTGCCGGCCCCGTAGCGGCTCGGCATGGGTGGCACCCGGCCGGGGTTACGCTGGGCGCCATGCTCATCGTCAACGGCTCTGTCCTGGATGCGACAGGCCAGCGCACGGCCGACGTACGGGTGGGTGCCGACGGCCGGGTAGCTGAAGTCGCGCCCGGCCTGCAACCGTCCCCGGGCGAAGAGACGATCGACGCTTCTGGGTGCCTGGTCCTGGCCGGGGGTGTCGATGTCCATTCGCACTTGAACCTTCCTGTGGGCCAGGTCCGCGTCAGCGACGACTTCGCCACTGGCACGGCGGCGGCCGCCGTTGGCGGCACCACAACGATTATCGATTACATAACCACGGCGCGGGGCCAGGACCCGCTGGAGGCCCTGGCGATGTGGCGCAGCTGGGGCGAGCCCGCCGCCGTTGATTACGGCCTGCACATGACTTTCACGGGGCCGGCGAGCGAACAAACCGTAGTGTCGTGCATTGAGCAGGGCGTGACCTCGTTCAAGCTGTACATGGCTTATCCAGCGTCGTTGCAGGTCGATGACGGCGTGGTCTTTGAAATCCTGAGCGCCGTCGGGCGCCACGGCGGCTTGGTCACCACTCATTCCGAGAACGGGCCGGCCATCGAGGCTTTGCGCCGGCGGGCTCTCGCCGAGGGCCGTACGGCGGTCATCGAACATGCCCGTACCCGGCCGGCCGAGCTCGAAGCTGAAGCGGTGGCCAGGGTCGCCACCTTGGCAGAGCTGGCCAAAGCTCCCGTGTACATCGTCCATATATCTTCCGCCCGAGCGCTGGACGCCGTGCGAGCCGCCAAGCAGCGGGGTGCTGACATGTTCGGCGAGACATGCCCACAGTACTTGTACCTGACCGACGATCTGCTCGCTGGGCCCGACGGCGCGGACTTCGTGTGCACTCCACCGCTACGCCGGCCCGACGACCAGGAAAAGCTATGGGAAGGCCTGGGTGACGGGACAATCGACACGGTAGCCACGGACCATTGCCCTTTTTGGCGGGCCGATCGCCGGCGTGGTTTGCAGGGGCGTTCGGAGGGGTTTTCTGACTTCACCGAAGTGCCCGGAGGACTGCCGGGGGTCGAGACCCGCATGGCTTTGATGTGGCAAGGCGTGCGGAATGGCCGGATAACTGCGGCCGAATGGGCCCGGCTGTGTTGCGAGGCGCCCGCCAAGTTGTTCGGGTTGTGGCCACGTAAGGGCTCCATCGAGGTAGGAGCCGACGCTGACGTTGTGGTGTGGGACCCCGAGGCTCGCCAATCGTTGGACGCCGAGCGCCTTCACATGCGCGTCGACCACTCGCCTTATGAGGGCCAAGTCGTTACGGGCTGGCCCCGGTACGTGTTTTCGCGCGGCCGCTTGGTGGCGAGGCATGGGGAGCCTGTCGGAGAGCAAGGTTGGGGCCAGTACCTGCTGCGCCAGCCGAGGACCGGGGCAGTCGGCTGAGCCTCGGTTTTGCCCAGCCCGGCGCTACAGGCCCTGGATCCGGCGGGCTGCAGCACCGTGGCGGCGCAGCCTGTCCTCGAGCTCGTCGCTCACAAACCTTCCATCTCGGACGACTTCTCGTCCGGCCACCACTGTGTGGTGGGCGGTCACGGGGGCGCAGCGCAACAGGGTCTCTACCGGGTCGCTGAAAGCACCGGCGAACTGCGGGCCGTCGAGTTCCCAGCAGACCAGGTCACCCACGGCGCCCGGCTTTAGCACTCCTAGTTCGCCTTGTCTTCCCAGGCACGCCGCCCCGCCGAGGGTGGCAAGGCTGAGGGCTTCGCGCGCCCCGCTAGAAGCGGCCCCTGAGCGCAGGCGAGCCAGCAGCATCGCCATGCGTGCTTCGAGCCACAAAGAAGCCGAGTCGGTGGAAGAAGAGCCGTCGCAGCCCAGGCCCACAGGTGCACCAGCCGCCTGCAGCTCTGCTACCGGTGCCAGGCCGACACCAAGAAGCAGGTTGGAGCTCGGGCAATGGGCGACGCCAACCCCCGCGTCGCCTAAGCGCTGGACCTCGGCGCCGTTCGGGTGCACGCAGTGCGCAACCCACGACCGCGACGACAGCCAGCCGACTTCCTCGAAGAAATCGACGGGCCGGCAACCATAAATCTCCTGGCAGTACGTGTCCTCGTCTGGGTCCTCCGCCAAATGGGTGTGCAGGCGGACGTCGAGGTGCTCGGCTAGTTGAGCGGTGGCCTCCATCAGGTGCTTGCTCACGCTGAAAGGAGAGCACGGTGCCAGGGCGACGCGGACCATGGCCCCGGGCGAGCGGTCGTGATAGGCGTTGACCGCCTCCTCCGAAGCGGCGAGGATGGTGTCCTCGTCCTGGCACACGGACCGGGGCGGTAGGCCCCCTTGGTCCTGCGACAGGCTCATCGACCCTCGGGTCGGGTGGAAGCGCAGGCCCACCTCTCGGGCGGCGGCGATCTCGGCACCGAGCACGTCGCCGGCGCCGGCCGGGTGGACGTAGAGGTGGTCGCTCGTCGTCGTGCACCCTCCCAGAGCGAGCTCGGCCAGCCCTACGTATGTCGAGAGGTAGACGGCCTCCTCGTCGAGCATCGCCCAGCGGGGGTAGAGCGCCCTCAGCCAGTCGAACAGGCCGCTCCTGGTGGCGGGCCTAAAGGCTCGGGTCAGGTTTTGGTAAATGTGATGATGGACGTTCACGAACCCCGGGGTGACCAGGCAGCCGTCGGCCCGGAGCGTCTTTCGTGCTTGGGGTTCGGATCCGGCGTTCCCTACGCCCACCACCAGGCCCTGGTCGACCGCGACCCAGCCATTGCGGATCTCCTGGTCACCGTCCATCGTCTTGACCAGTTCGGCGCCGGCTACCAGTAGGTCGACGGGCCCGGGGTTCGCACTTACCGGTTCGGCACTTAGGTGGCTCGCCACTGGGCGCACACTACAGCGCCAGTGTTACGGTTCCTCGCCTTCTAGGGCGGGCGCAATGGGGCGGTTACCGCGTCCCGCCAGCGCACCGGCTCGCTCTGGCGGGACGTTGTCAGCGGGCTGTGCCTTGGGCGATCAGCTCCAACCGGTTCCCGAACGGGTCGTTGACGTGGCACCTGCGAACTCCGGGCAGCTCGGTATCAGGGCGCCACTCGATGCCCGCCGCTTCAAGGGTACCTACCAACGCATCGAAGTCATCGACGACGAGGGCGGGGTGTGCCTTGCGGGCAGGACGGAAATCAGCCTCCACCCCAAGGTGTACCTGTACGTGGCCTGAAGCGAACCACCTGCCGCCCCGGGACGCCAGGGGCTCGGGTTTGGCCAACACCTCGAAGCCGAGCACGCCACTGTAAAACGCTTCTGCCTCGGCCTCGGCACCCGCGGGCATGGCTAGTTGGACATGGTCGAGCGCGACGACGCGAAAACTCATTACAGCGATGATGCCGGGGAAAACCCTGGATATCAAGCTCTCCCAAGGCCGCGGGAAGGTCTCGGTTGTTGCGCCGGCGGCTCACACTGGGACAATCTCGACGAGATCTTCGATGCCGGCCAGATCGGAGGCATTTCGCGTGTAGAGCCGGGCGCCGTGGGCATGGGCTGTGGCGGCGATCAGGATGTCCATCACACGTGATCGTGGTTGGCGCCCCGCAGCGACCACCGCTGCAGCGAGCTGTCCATAGCTGGCGGCGACATCGTCATCGATGGGTAGTGCGTCAAAGGTCCGCTGAAGTACGGCCAGCCTCCGCAGCCGCTCGGCACGGATCGCAGGGTCAGCAGTCACCAGCACCCCAAAATGCAGCTCAGCTAGTGACGCCGCGCTGATCGCCAGCTCCCCCTCCAACGGTGCCACGTCGGTGGCAAGCAGCAGGCTGGTGTCGAGGACGGCCTTCAACGACAGTGTTCCCACGGATTGATGATCGAGGGGTCAACGAGGTCGCTATCGCGCCGCCAATCGGGGTCAGGTGCCCCGTTGAACAGCCCGGCGATGTCGGTCCAACGCCGCCATCGTTTTGGCGCGACGGCGATCATGAGCGCCGCGGGACGACCAGAGACCGTGATCTCGATCTCTTCTCCGCTCTCCACTTGCCGCACCAGCTCGGAAGCCTCCTGGCGCAGCTCACGCAGGCCGACGGTCCTCATAGCTACAAGGTAGCACAGATGCTACCTAAAGGGCGCCTCTGTCCGGCCGTACGTTGGCGGCGCTCCAAGCGAATGGGCGAACCTTATGCCTTAGCCAACAGCGCTTTCACCCATGCCTGCACCAGGGGTGCGTACTTGGCCTGCATCTGGGCCCGGCCGATGCCGTTCAGGGCCTCGCTCGCCTGTACGAGGAAGCCCTTTTGCAACACGACGAAGTTCGGGAAGCACATTGCATATGGACCGGTGCCCATGCACGTGACGAACTCGACGGCATTCGCCCCGAGGGCCGGCACCTTCATCATTTTTGCATTGCGGTTAAACTGCTTTTGGACGCTCACCTGGTTCTTGAAGTCAGCAACGCTCTGGTGGGGATCGACCTCGTCGGTGACGGTGGCGCTGGAGTTGGACAGCTCGGCATAAGTGCATGTGTCCGCCGGCTCGCCATCGACGTGCCAGGTGCCTTTCCCGAGCTTGACATGGAAGACGGCAGAGATCTGTGCCGCGGTCATCAGCTTGGCGCACAGGGGCGGGCAGTTCTTCAGCTCTACACCAGAACCACAGGCGCTACCTATCCCTACGGCTCCTGCGGGCGCAGAACTTGCCACTATGCAGGACAGGGCAGTCGCGAGCATGGTTACACAGCTGGCGGCATAGAAGACGGGCCGAGCGGCCCGAGGCTTCGATAAGGCGGACATCGGAACGGGCAACCTCCATTTAATCTAGGTTTTCATGGGACTTTGAAACTGCGGGTCACGCTGCTCTGGGCCGACTGAGCCGTTATCGACCCGGCGATGTTATCCGACACCACCACGGTGGTTACCACGCGGTAACTGCCCTTAGCCAGGCCCTTCAATGCCCAACGCGCCCCCAGGCGGCCCCTGGCCACGGCGATGGCGCTGCGGTGGCTGGCTATGACCTTGTGGCCCCGCACGATGAGCCAGATAACGCTGGCGGCTAGGTGCGCGCTGGCAGGCGAAATCGCCGAGCGGAACTGGAAGGTGCTGGTGCGTGCTGACGGATGGACGCTCACGCGCAGTGCAGCCAGCCGTAGGGCCCCCACGGCGGAGCGCAGGCGAGTGACGGTAAGTTTCCCGCCGGGTGCCGTAGCCGTAGCGGCGACGGTCGTGGAGCCCAGGTGCGCCCAGTTCGCCGGCCTCAACTGCAGTTGGCGGCCGCTGGAGAGGTGCAGGAGACGAGTTGCGAAGCTTGCCGGTGCCTGGTTCGGTCCCGACGCTCCCAGGTCGACGCTCAGCGATGCCCTCCCGCCGTGGTCCTCTAGGGCCAGCGCCCCCTGCTTTGTCCAACTGGCGGCGAGGGTGCCGCTGGCACCCGGCGCGACATGCAGGGTGGCGGTGCGGTCGGCTGCGGCACGCCCGGTCAGAGCCATGTTCGCATCGATTTCGCCTGCGCCATGTGGGAGGTGGACTGTCACCGAGCCGGTAGAGGCGTCGAAACCCAGCTTCAACGGCACCGAACTGTGCCCGCTCATCGATACGAGCCCCAACGGGCCGATGAGCCCACCCGCAACGGAAGTCCCTCCCTTCGGTGCCAAGGTGAGGGTATAGGTGCGCCCTAGCGGCAGCAGCGCACGCGGTGATGCCGGCTCGTTGTCGGTGACGCTGTAAATCACCTTGGCGCCGGCTATACCTGATGCGGAGGTGTCCTGGCCCCCGGCGGCCGTAAAAAGAACGTGCCCGGTCCCGTCCGTCACCTGCGCGAGGTCGGTCGAGGGTGGCACGGCCGCCAGGATGTTGCCGAAAGAGAACGACCCGGGCAGGTCGAAGCTCGTGGGCAGGCTGAAGGAGGGCAGCAGGTAAAGGTTCCCGCTTGACAGCGACCCGGTGTAGGCGAGTTCTGGGAACGACCACGACCCGTTGGAGAAGACGTGGATGACGCTGTTTTGCTGGTTCGAGACCCAATTGGAGGTCGCTCGCGCCGAGTCGCCAGACACTGAAGAGTTGTAGGGGTCGTTGGGGTTGTAGACAAATATGTCGAAATTGCCGTTGCCTGCGTCCTGCACGTCGTAGGCGACCACGGCATGCCCGGACCGCTTGCCCTTCACCGTGGCGAACATGTTCACCACCACCGGCTGGAGGTAGCCATTGCTCGTGACGAAGTCCGAGCGCAGCTGTGACTCCAGTTGCGCCGCGGTGTCACTTGAAGCCTGTGACTTGGCCGACGATCCCAAGGCCTGCGCCTGGTTACTGTCCTGGGTGATCTGGTTGTCGAGGATGTAGCTATCGAGTGCCGAGCTGTCAGGCAATTGGTCGACGTTGCCCGCGTGGGCGTCGAAGCTCTGTACGGAGCGAGCGTTCGGTTCGCCGGGTATCCCCGACAGGTAAACGCTCGACGTGGCGAAGCCGTAGCACTCGCCGCCCTGCGCTACGGCCGCCCCGCCGTTGTTCAAGAAGAAGTCGGCCTGCGGCGTCCCGATGCCGGTGCTGCCGAGCGAGCAGTTCACCAAGCCGAAGCTGAGCCCCGAGCACGGGTCTACCTGTACGTACACCTCGCTCTGGGGGAACACCTGAGCCAGGTCCGAGAGCCCCACCCCGGGGCCGGCCCGGTTGGCGAAGTTGAAGCCGTTGGCGGCGGAATAGCCCGAGCCCATGGTGAAGTCTGTGGGCGTCGCAAAGCTCCCGCCGGGGGTGATGAAGTCGATGGGCCCGTTGGCGGCGTAGTGGGGCACGGTCACCTGCAGTTGGGTGCCGCCGGGCGAGATATAGCTCGGGGTCACGAGCGCCGGAGAGCCAGCCGGCACTGCGGGCGGCGAGCCGTACTCGCCGAAGGCAACCTTTGTCCCCGGGCAAAACCCTCTACCGTTCAGGGTCAAGCGGTAACCCTGGCCCCAGTGCGGAGCTTCGAGGACCGTGGTGCCACTGCTGTTGGCGAACGACCACGAGGTCACCTGGCCCACTATGCGGTGCACGAGCAATGTTGCGGTCTGGGTGGCATAGCCTGGAGCGCTGGCCGTGAGTGTGAGGGTTGTACCGCTGACGGGGGTTGTCGGCGTGGTGGACAAGCTGAGCGTCGGCGACGCGGAACCGTTGGCAAAGGTGCTGGCACTAAGTGCTGCACCAGACAGGCCTGTACCTGGGCCCGCCCCACTCACCTGGAACGTCCCCGTGCCAGAAATATTGCTCGGCGGCTCGAATATCGCCCCGCCGGAGTTGTAGTAAGTCACCGTCTGGCAGTTCGCCACGGTGGCTGCCTGCAACCCCGAACGCCAACCGAAGGCAAGGCTCACGGCCATCGTGACCGATAGGGGCGGGGCAGGCCCGGCCCCGGCGGCCGGCACTGCCGGGGTAGCCGCGATGGTTATCGTCGAGCCCGCCGGGTGGAAAACGTCAGCCCCGCCGTAGGCGGAGCTGCCGACGTGCCACTGCAAGGTCGACTGTGACTGCGTACCGGTGAGCGAGGCCGGCGAGAAGCTAACGCTCACCCCAGAGGGCATCCCGGTGGCCGACAGGTCGATCTCACCCGTAGAGCCGTTGAACCGGTTGACCGTGACGGCCAGGCTGCCTGAGCTGGGAACGATGGCATAGATGGCTGTATGGGCCACGCTGAGCGAAACCGCGGGCGCTTGCCCCTTGGGCACCGAATAGTAAAGGTCGTCGAAGCCGGCCTTTATATTGGCCCCCTGAGCACGGGTGTAGATAGCTACCGCCCAGATGTACTGGCCCGACGGTGCCGAGTACGAGATGGCGTTGACCAGGCCAGAGCGCGTGGCCGTAACAACGCTCGAGCCGAGAAGGTCATGGTCCTGGCCGTAAGCGTCGATCTCGTAGAACGAACCGCTCCCTGACACGTCGCCCACCGACGCGCTGACATAACTCGCCCCCGACGTGAACATTGCGAACGTGCCATGGGACGGGAACTCGAGGGGCCCGCAGCTCGGGAACTCGGCTGCATTGGGCTGAGAGGAGGTAAGGCCGGGCCCCGGGACGAAGATGCTCGGCCCACTGTCGCAAACGTCGGCGCTGACGGCACTCGTCCCGTCCTTCGGGGGCCCCGACGTGAAGCCGTTCACGGAGGGGTCGACGAACTCCACCCCCTGCCCCAGGTACTGGTCCGTCACAACGCCCCCCACCGCCACGGCGCCGTCGTCAAACCCGATGCTGTGGTCGACCGGGCAGTTGGTGCCTATGCACGGATGGAGTAGCGCCGGGCGCAAAGTTTGCGCAGCAGCAGGTATTGCCGGAGCGGCTGGCACCGTGACAAGGCCGGCGGACATGGCCACGACGGCCACGAGTGGTACCAGCACCCGGCGTTGCCGGTGCAATGCCGGCGAAGGCAAAACGGAGCTGCAAGCAGTTGGTGGCACAGCTATCACCCCCGAGCGTCGTCAGGTATAAAAAGTGTGGCACAAGCCGCGGGGCGCTGCTCGGGTGCACTGCGAAACCGAGACATGCCCGCACCACGAGCCATTTGATGCCGGTGACCAGGTTGGCTCGGCCTGAGCCGCGGATGTCCCAACATCGGTGGTCCGCGTCGTGGCGGTACGCCACACTGGTGTAACGGCTATTGATGGAGAGGGCGTGACGTGGCCGAAATTATTTACGGGGGTGGCGGGCGCTCCGACTGTCAGCAGGGTTTCGCGGTTGCATCTACCATGCTGAGCCCGGCCGAGCGGCGATGCCTGGAGTTGGCATGGACCGCCTGGGGACGCGGCACCGTACCCGTCGGCGCCGTGGTCACCGACGCCGCCGGCAGCGTCGTCTTCGAGGGGCGCTCCCGCATGTACGACCACGAGGCCCCACCTGGCGAGCTGGCCAACTCGCTGCTCGCTCACGCCGAGGTCAATGCGCTCGCCCGACTCGACCCCCAGGCTCGCCATGAGGCCCTTACCCTCACGACCAGCCTGGAGCCGTGCCCTCTCTGCGTCGGGGCGGTTGCCATGGCGACCGTCGGCCGCCTTGTGTACCTCGGAGCCGACCCGTACGCCGGGGCGGTAGGGCTCCTCCAGCCCACGCCTCACACATCACGGGTGCCCCTCGAGGTTGTCGGGCCCCGCGCCGATGCTTTTGGCTTGCTGGCCTCCGCGATGCACGTGGCCTTTTTCCTGGGCCGACGTCCCGACGGCCACGTAGTGGCCACGCACCGCCGTCTCGCGCCGGCCGTGGTGATCGCAGCCGAGGCGCTCATCGATCTTGGCGCGCCCGCAGCTGCGGCCGCGGGCGACCCCATGCCAGAGGAGCTGGCGGGACAGCTGAGCGGGCTCACCACAACCGATCACGCTGGAGACTAAGGGGGCGCCGAGCGCGAACGTCCTCAGTTGCCACGGCAGGACGATCCAACTTCAGCAGATCGAAGTCCCTGCCGTTGTCGGTACTGGTGACCACCACAGTGGCGCTCCCGTTGCTGGCGATGCTGGGTGCCATGTACCCGCCGTAGTAAGCCATTGCCTGGGAGGGAAGCCTGATCCTGTACCGGCCCATGCCACCGAACCGGCGGTTGATCCTGCCGCCGTTGGAGAAGTCGATGAGATCCAGGTAGGTCGGCTGCTCATGTCGGTGCCCGATGCTCGCCGACGGAGAAGACGTGCAACACATGCACTCAGGAAATGAGGGTGGAGGAATAACAGTCGCGCTCACGCTTGGGACCAAGCAAAATCGCTCTGCCAGTCGATCTGGCCGTAAAAAGAGCCCCAGTCGCCGGGGACCAGGAGCGGGCCGGTGAGCTTTACTGGACGCGAGCCGGTGCGCATCAACCAGAGGTGGTCCTGCGCCACGTAAAGGATGCTCTTGCCATCTGCCGACCAGGTCGGCGCGGCCGCCCCCTGTGTGCCAGGCACCAGGACCGGCCGCGGCGAGCCGAGGGCCCACAAGAACAGGTGGTGGGTCGAGTACCAATTGGCGACGGTCGAGGGACGGAAATCCCCTGCTGTTCCGGCCTTGGCTTCCACCAGTGCCAGAGTGCCGGCGTCAGGTGCCCACGCCGGGTCGAAGGCAAGCTGGCCCGCCGGCACCGATAGCGTCGAGCAGCGTAGCGGTGCCGGTCGGCAGATCTCAATGTGCTTGTCCATCCAGGCGTACTCGTTGCCGCCGGCGCCTACGGCCAGGACGCCTGTGCGGCTCACCGAAGTGGGCTGCCGGCTGCGCCCGAGAGCAAAAGGCTTGCCCCCCGGGTTCGCCAACCAGAAAAGGGGGAAGCCTCCGGAGCCATCGGCCGAGTTGCCCGGGTCGAGCGAGAACAGCACCCCTTCGTGGTGGGGGAGCACCTGGGCCCCCGCGAACTGGTCACCCTGGAAGCCGCGTCCCGAGCGCGGCTCGAACGAGATCGGGCTCTGGTACCAAACGGTGCGTTTGCCCGTGAGAGAGCTGGCCAGCTCCAGAGCCCAATTACCCCGGAAAGCGCCGTCTGCGCTCATTTTCACCCGGGTTGTCTCAAAGGCGAACTCGTCCCAGGCCGGCGACCAGGCCACCAGGTCGGCTGGGACACTCCCGGCTGCGGCGAGCCGGCCCGCGGCACCGACCCGGTAGATGGTGCTGCCGACGAGCAGGCGGCCGTCGGCCAGCCAGACGACGCGACCGTTGTCGCTGGCGTTGAGCGGTACCCGGTGCGCCCCGCTCCCGTCGGCGTGGGCCAGGTAAAAGCAATCGGCACACTCGCCGTCGAAGTACGTGAGCCACTCGCCGTTGGGAGAAAAGCGGGGGTTTGACGCCCCGGCCGCCACGGGTGCGAGCTTGACGAGGCGGTGACGGGGGCCGTCGAGGAGGTAGAGGGCGCCGAGCGACACGAAGGCGAGGTCACCGTGACCGGCGAAGGCGTGGTAGTCGACGACGGGTGGGGTTCCCCCGCTAGACCGGACACTCGGCCTATGCCGCTTGTTGGTCGTTGAACAGCTCTTCGAACTCCTCTGGGGGACGATGCCCCAGGGAGCTGTGAAGACGCTGTCTATTATACCAGATAACCCACTCAAAGATAG